>NZ_JAPFCE010000064.1:0-28419 GCF_026240895.1 Pseudomonas sp. DCB_AW | reverse complement strand
AGAGGCCAGTGGCAGCACCGAAGATTTACTGGGCTGCCACTGGCCTCTTCGCAGCACAAGGCTGCTCCTACACAAGTGCGGTCGTTATTTGACGATCATCCCCACCCCACGCCCACGCGGATCGGACGCCGTTTCCAGCTTGTCCCCGTTCACCCGGATCGCCTGGATATCGCCCATCTCCCAGCCCTGGTCCTCCAGCACATACCCCATTTTCTTCAAGTCATCCGCTACCGCGCCGGTCAGCGGTGCATAGCTGTCGAAGTAGATAGTGTCTTTAGGCAGCAACTGATGGTGCACACGCTGCGCCGCTACCGCCTTTTCCAGCGGCATGTCGTAGTCGTACAGGTTGTTCATCACCTGGAAGATCGAGGTGAAGATGCGCGAGCCACCTGGCGTACCGATCACCAGCTCGACCTTGCCATCGCGGGTCATCAGGCTTGGGCTCATGGATGACAGCATGCGCTTGCCCGGCTCGATGGCGTTGGCATCACCGCCGACCACGCCAAAGGCATTGGCCGCACCCGGCTTGGCGCTGAAGTCGTCCATCTCGTCGTTGAGCAGGAAGCCGGCGCCCTTGACCACCACGCCACTGCCGTAGTCGAGGTTGAGGGTGTAGGTGTTGCTGACCGCGTTGCCCTGTTTGTCGACGATGGAGAAGTGCGTGGTCTGGTGCGGCTCCAGCCCCGGCTTGACGTCATCGGTGACCGAAATGGCCTTGGGGTTGACCTGCGCGGCGCGCTTGGCCAGGTAATCCTTGGCAATCAACTGATCGACCGGCACCTTGGTGAAGGCCGGGTCGCCCAGGTAGTCGGCGCGGTCGGCAAACACGCGCTTCTCGATCTCGGCAAGCAGGTGAATGTACTGCGCCGAGTTGTGCGCCACGCCCTTGAAGTCTGCCGCGCGGTCTTCCTTGATGCCCAGCAACTGGGCCAGGGCGACGCCGCCGGAGCTTGGAGGCGGCGCTGTGTAGACCACGTTACCGCGCCAGCTCAAGGCCATCGGCTCACGCCAGACCGCCTTGTAGTCCTTGAGGTCTTGCTTGGTGATCAGGCCTTTGTCGGCCTGCATCTGCGCCACCAGCAGGTCGGCGGTCTTGCCCTGGTAGAACTCGCTTACGCCCTTGTCGGCAATGCGCTCGAGGGTCTGGGCCATTTCTGGCTGTTTGAACAGTTCGCCGACCTTCATGTTGCCGAAGTAGTCGTTGAAGTTGGTCGCCGTCTTGAACAGGCCTTGGGCATCGTTGCGGTACTGGTACTGTTTTTCGGCAATCTTGAAACCGTTTTTGGCATAGCCGATGGCCGGCGTCAGCAGCTCGCTCCACGGCAACTTGCCGAACTTCTGGTGCGCCTCCCACAGGCCCATCACCGTGCCGGGTACACCTGCTGCCCGCACACCGACCAGGCTGAGGTTCTCGATCACCTCGCCTTTGTCGTCCAGGTACATGTTGCGGCTGGCTGCCTTGGGCGCCACTTCGCGGTAGTCGAGGAAGTAGGGCTTGCCGTCGACGAACAGGGTCATGAAGCCACCGCCGCCGATGTTGCCGGCCTCTGGGTAGGTCACCGCCAGGGTGAATGCCGTGGCCACGGCGGCGTCCACGGCGTTGCCGCCTTTTTTCAGGATATCGGCGGCAACCTGTGCACCATATTGATCGGGCGCAGCCACCGCGCCACCTTCCAGGGCGGCTGCATAGGCCGAGGAACAGGTCAGGATCGCGGCTCCGAGGGCCATGGTCGGGAACAGGACAATACGCATGACACTTCCTTGGTGTTGTTTTTGTTGATCACTCAGTAAGGCCGAAGCGTGTCGACTGTGCAATCCAACGTAGGAAGTTTCGCCGCCTTTGGGCAGGATGTGTCGCGTTCAGGCAACTCAGCAGGCGTACATCGCCAGCTTGCGCTGGATAAAATCGAGGAAGCACTGGATGCGCAGCGCCAACTGAGTGTTGCGGTAGTACACCGCATGGATCGGCTGGCGATAGCCGTTGTTGGCGTCGCCCAGCAGCACCTGCAGGCGGCCGCTGCGGATGTCTTCGTGGGTCATGAAATGCGACAGGCTGACGATGCCCTCCCCGGCCAGCGCCAGCTGGCGCAGGGTTTCGCCGCTGGAGGCGATCAGCGCGGGGCGGATCGCCCAGCGGTCGCCCTGGGCATGGCGCAAGGGCCAGTGGTTGAGCGACTCGGGCTGGCTGAAGCCGAGCAAGCAGTGGTTGGCCAGGTCTTCGACGCGCTGCGGGGTGCCGTGGCGTTCCAGGTAGGCGGGGCTAGCCAGCACCTGCACCGGGCTGCACCCCAGGTTGCGGGCGTGCAGGCTGGAGTCGGCCAGCTCGCCAATACGGATCGCCACATCGGTGCTCTGTTCGAGCAGGTCGATGATCAGGTCGTCGGTGTTGAGCTCAAGCTCGATGCCGGGGTACTGGCGGCGGAACTCGCCGATCCAGGGCAGGATGGCGTGCAGCATGAACGGCGCGGCGGCGTTGATGCGCAGGCGCCCGGTGGCGGTCTGGTGGTTCATCGACAGGCGCTCTTCCATCGCGTCCATCTGTTCCAGGATCAGCCGCGAGCGCTCAAGAAAGAAGCGGCCTTCTTCGGTCAGGTCCATGCGCCGGGTGGTGCGGTTGACCAGGGTGGTGCCAAGCTTGGCCTCCAGGCGCGACAAGGTGCGGCTGACGGCTGACGGGGTCTGGCCCACCTGCTCGGCAGCAGCAGAGATCGAACCGCAGTCGATCACAGCGACGAATACCTGGAGTTCTTCGGATCGGGTTTTCACGCGCTTGGCCTTGGCTGGAGTGTGCCGTGATTCATAGCGGGTCGGTGGGGTCTGTGCAAGGGGGGCCGCTGCGCGGCCCAATCGCTGGCAAGCCAGCTCCCACAGGGTTTGGGTTGTCGTCGAACGCACTGTGGGAGCCGGCTTGCCGGCGATTGGGCTGCGCAGCAGCCCCTTTCACAGGCAACTTACACAGCTTTGCCAAATACCTTGTCCAAGTGCGCTTCATACGCTGCCAACGCCGCTGGCACATCCGGGCGCTTCATCACATCCACCGCCAGGAAGGTCGGCAAGCCGGTCATGCCAAGGAACTGGTTGGACTTGTGGAATGGGAAATACACGGCGTCCACACCCTTGCCCTCGAAGAAATCGCTGGGGTCGTCAAACGCCTGCTGCGGGGCGTTCCAGGTCAGTGACAACATGTACTGCTTGCCTTGAATCAGGCCACCGCTGCCGTACTTCTGCGAGGCATCCGAACGGGTACGGCCGTCGTTGGCGTACAGGCTGCCATGGCCTTCGGTGAAGACGTCATCGATGTACTTCTTCACCGTCCACGGTGCGCCCATCCACCAACCGGGCATCTGGTAGATCACCACGTCGGCCCAGAGAAACTTCTCGACCTCTTCCCGCACATCGTAGCCGCCATCGATGAAGGTCTGCCGCACGTCGAAACCGGCGCGGTCCAGGTGCGCGAGCGCCGCTTCGTGCAGGGTCGTGTTAAGGCGGCCATCGGAGTGAGCGAACTGTTTACCACCGTTGAGCAGAAGGATGTTTTTCATGCTGGCCTCGATTTGGCGATGTCGATCCGAGGGCGTGCTGCCTGGATCGAGTCAAATTGGATGACCGGCAGATTAGAGACTCAGCGGCAGGGGAAACAGCGGCCATGAGTCAAAATACAATTGCCTTCAAATCACGAATGGCCAGCTAATTATTGCCTTAGAATCGGTTCATCATTCACCAGCGAGTAGCGATCCATGAGCGAGCAGTACGCTTTTATCCTCAGAGCCAAGACCCGCCCGGAAATGGCCGAAGCCTTCGAAACCCTGTTCCGCGCCTATGTCGAACCCAGCCGCCAGGAACCGGGCTGCATCGAGTACCACATGCTGCGCGACAAGGCCGACCCGAGCCTGTTCGTGTTCTACGAAGTGTGGGCGGACAAAGCTGCACTGGATGTGCACTCGGCCCTGCCGCACATGGTCGCGTTCTTCGAAAAGCGTATGGACTACCTGGAACGCGAGTTCGATATCCAGTTGATCGACATGCTCAGCGCCTCGTCTGCTAACCGTTGATCAGCAGATGGCCGCCGAGCACGGCCAAGCCAATGAAGAAGCAGCGTTTGAACAGCGCGGCACTGATGCGCTGACGCAACCACTGCCCCGCCAGCATGCCCACCAGTGCTGGCGCCAGCATCAGCAATGAAGCACCCAGCGCCTGGCCGCCCAAGGCATCTTGCCCGGCCAGGCCCAGGGCCAGCGCCAGGGTCGAGACCGTGAACGACAGGCCCAAGGCCTGGATCATCTCGTCGCGGTTCAGGCCAAGGCTTTGCAGGTACGGCACTGCCGGCATCACGAATACGCCGGTAGCGGCCGTGACTACGCCCGTCACCAAGCCGCACAGCGGCCCCAGCCACCCTTCCCGCGCTTGCGCCACGCGCAACCCTGGGCCCATCAGCCCATACACCGCATACACCAGCAACGCGGCGCCCAGCGCATGCGCGGCCCACGCGCCACTGTTGATGCCCAGCCATGCGCTGCCAACCAGGGTGCCGACACAGATCATCACCAGCATCGGCCCCAGGCGACGCAGCAGCACCCGCAGATGACCACCGGCAGCCAGCTGCCAGAGGTTGGTGAGTGTCGACGGCACGATGAGTAAAGCGGCAGCCTGCGCAGGCGGCATAGCCAGGCCCAGCAGGCCCATGGCGATGGTCGGCAAGCCGAGGCCGATGACGCCTTTGACGGTGCCGGCCAGCAGAAAGGTGATGACCACCAGCAGTGTCAGTGCCGGGCCAATGTGTTGATAGAACGCGATCAAGGTATTCATAGGGCCATGATGGCGTGCGCCAGGCTGGCTGAAAATCTGCCATATACTCAGCCTGACTATTGCCAGGACAGAGGCACATGCATTTCGACCTGATCGACCTCGCGCTTTTCCGGCACACCCTGGAATGCGGCAACATCACTGCCGGCGCCCGGCGCAGCCATCTGTCGCTGCCGGCTGCCAGTGCGCGCATCCGCGCGATGGAAGCGTCCCTGGGCACGCAATTGCTAGCGCGCAATCGCCGCGGCGTACAACCGACGCCTGCCGGGCAGGCGCTGTTGCAGCATGCCCGCCTGATCGCGCAGCAAGTGGAGCGCCTGCAATTCGACCTGGGCCAGTACGCCCAGGGGCTGCAGGGCCAGGTGCGGCTGTTGTGCAACACTGCGGCGCTGACCGAGTACCTGCCCGAATTGCTGGCCAGTTATCTGGCACAGAACCCCGGGGTCAGTGTCGATGTCCAAGAGCTGCCAAGCTTGCGCATCGTGCAGTCGATTACCCAAGGCATCGCCGACCTGGGGATCATTTCGACTGCGGCGCCCAGCGAGCATTTGCAGACCCTGCCCTTTCGCGATGACCCACTGGTGTTGGTGACCCCCCTTGCGCATCCGCTGGCGTTACACCCTGCGCCAAGCTTCATCGACAGCCTGGCCCATGGTCATGTCGGGCTGGGAGCAGACAGCGCATTGGCCTTGTACCTGGAGGAACAGGCCCTGCGTGAAGGCTTGCGGATGCGCGTACGGGTACGAGCCGATGGCTTCGATGGGGTGCTGCGCATGGTCGCGGGGGGCGCCGGGGTCGGCGTTGTGCCGTTGGCTTCGGTGCAACGCTGGCAAGGGCTGTTGCCGCTGCACTGGGTGGCGCTTCGCGAGGACTGGGCCAACCGCCAATTGATGGTGTGCGCGCGGGATTTTGCAGCGTTGCCCGGCTATGCGGCGGGCTTGGTCAAGCGCTTGGCAGGCTGAGGCTACCTTCGCCCAATGCACGTTTTTTGTAGGAGCGGCCTTGCGTCGCGAAGGGCTGCGAAGCGGCCCCAGCAATATCTGCGAGGACCCTGAAATCTGGGGCCGCTGCGCGCCCCGTTCGCGACGCAAGGCCGCTCCTACACGAATAGGCGTAAATCTGCTCCGGCGCTTGCGGCCACTGGGGCTCTTTGCCCACAATCACGCTGCACCACGAAAAGGAGTTCCAAGTGCCCTCGATCTACCAGCTCAAACCCCGCTTCCAGGCCTTGCTCCGGCCCGGCGTCAAGCGCCTCTACGACCGTGGCGTCACCGCCAACCAGGTCACCGTCGCCGCCGCCTTGGTCTCGGTCCTGCTGGGCCTGCTGCTGGCCGGGTTCAGCCACATCACCTGGCTGTTCATCCTGATCCCGCTGTGGATGTTGCTGCGCATGGCGCTCAACGCCGTGGACGGCATGCTAGCGCGGGAATTCGGCCAGCAATCCAGGCTCGGTGCCTACCTCAACGAACTGTGCGACGTGATCGCCGACGCCGCGCTGTACTTGCCATTCGCCCTGCTGGCTGGCGTCTGGCCCAGCCTGGTGGTGCTGGTGGTGCTGAGTGCGACCTTCAGCGAATACGCCGGCGTCATGGGCCCGCTGGCAGGCGCCTCGCGCCGCTACGACGGGCCGATGGGCAAGAGCGACCGGGCATTCGCCTTTGGCGTACTGGGCACCGGCGTTGCGTTCGGCCTGCTCAACGCCACCTGGCTCAACGGCCTCTTGCTGGTCATCTTCGCGCTCTCGCTCTATACCCTCTACAACCGGGTTCGCCAAGGGCTGGTCGAAGCCCGCTGAGCCCATCGCCGCCGGACAAGGATTCTCGCCATGCGCCAAGCGCAATCGCTGCATTTCTCTACCCATGACGGTGTCGAGTTGCACTACCGTCATTGGCCCGCGACACGCAATGAACACCAGCCGCGCCGCGCCGTGGTGATGTTCCACCGTGGCCACGAACACGGCGGGCGCATGGCCCACCTGGCCGACGAACTGGACATGCCGGGCTACGATTTCTTCGCCTGGGATGCCCGCGGCCACGGCCAGTCGCCGGGCGCCCGCGGCGACAGCCCAGGGTTTGCCACCAGCGTGCGCGACGTGCAGACCTTCATCGAGCATCTGCAGACCGTGCACGGCATCGCCGAGCACGACATGGTGGTGCTGGCGCAAAGCGTCGGCGCCGTTCTGATCGCCACCTGGGCCCACGACTACGCGCCCAAGGTACGCTGCCTGGTGCTGGCCTCGCCGGCGTTCAAGGTCAAGCTGTATGTGCCCTTCGCACGGCCTGGCCTGAAGCTGCTCAAGGCCGTGCGCGGCAACTTCTTCGTCAACAGTTACGTCAAGCCGCGCCTGCTTACCCATGACCCCGAGCGGGTCATGTCGTACGTGGCCGACCCGCTGATCAGCCGGCCGATTTCGGTGACCATGCTGCTGGGCCTGTACGAAGCCGCCGACCGTGTGGTGGCTGACGCCCAGGCTATTCAGGTACCGACGCAGTTGCTGGTCTCTGGCGCGGACCTTGTGGTCGAGCGCAAACCGCAGGAGCGCTTTTTCGAGCGCCTGGGCAGTGCACGTAAAGAAATGCACATCCTCCCGGGCTTTTTCCATGACACCCTCGGTGAACGCGACCGCGCCCATGCGCTGAAGCGCATCGAGCGCTTCGTCGCACATTGCTTCGACAGCCCTGTTACCGCGCCTTCGCTGCTCGATGCCGACAAGGTCGGCGCCAGCTGCGCCGAAGCCGAAAGCCTGGCCGCGCCCTTGCCACGCAACTCGCCCCGCGACCTCTACTGGCGCGCCACCCGTGCCAGCCTGCGCCTGGGCAAAGGGCTGGCCGAAGGCGTGAAGCTGGGGTTCGACACCGGCTTCGACTCTGGCAGCACCCTCGACTACGTCTACCGCAACCAGCCGACGGGCAAAGGCAAGCTGGGCCGCATGGTCGACCAGAACTACCTCAACGCCATCGGCTGGCGCGGCATTCGTCAGCGCAAACTGCACGTCGAAGAACTGCTGCGCGAGGCCATTGCCCGCCTGCGCGCCGAGCAGCGGCCGGTGCATATCGTCGACATCGCCGCCGGCCACGGCCGTTACATCCTCGAAGCCTTGGAGGAACTCGAACAACGGCCCGACTCCATCCTGCTGCGCGACTACAGCGAACTGAACGTGCAACAAGGCAGCGCATTGATCGCCGAAAAAGGCCTGGCCGAGATTGCCCGCTTCGTCCAAGGCGATGCCTTCGACCGCGCCAGCCTCGCGGCGCTGCAGCCTGGGCCTACGCTGGCCGTGGTGTCTGGCCTGTACGAACTGTTCCCCAGCAACGCGTTGGTGAGCAATTCCCTGGCCGGCCTTGCCGATGCCGTCGAAGCAGGCGGTTACCTGGTCTACACAGGCCAACCTTGGCACCCTCAACTGGAGATGATCGCGCGTGCCCTGACCAGCCATCGCGGCGGCGAGGCGTGGGTGATGCGCCGGCGCAGCCAGGCAGAGATGGACCAACTGGTAGAGGCGGCGGGCTTCCGCAAGCTGGCCCAGCGCATCGACGAATGGGGCATCTTCAGCGTCAGCCTGGCGCAACGGGTGCGTGAATGAACCCAACGCGTGAGCCCGGGCTGATTCGGCGGGGCGTGTTCTGGCTGTTGCTGCTGGGGCCGTTCTTCTTCCTCAGCTATGGGCTGGTGAACACCCACACCGCCAGCCGCAGTGATGTCGGCAGCCTGGTGTTCGGCTGGGAGCACGGCATGCCGCTGTGGCCCTGGACGATCATCCCGTACTGGTCGATCGACCTGCTGTACGGGTTGTCCTTCCTGCTGCCACGCACGCGCCAGGAGATGGACCGGCATGCCCTGGCGCTGCTCACGGCACAGGTGATCAGCGTCAGTTGCTTCCTGCTCTGGCCGCTGCGGTTCACCTTCGAACGGCCAGAAATGGCTGGGCTGTTCGGCTGGCTGTTCGATGTGCTGATGGGCTTCGACAAGCCTTACAACCAGGCGCCTTCGCTGCACATCGCGTTGCTGGTGATCATCTGGACGATGTTCGCCCGGCACGTGCACCGCCAGCCCTGGCGCTGGGTGGTGCATGGCTGGATGGCGTTGATCGGCGTGTCGGTGCTGACCACCTGGCAGCATCACTTCATCGACGTGCCCACCGGCGCATTGGCAGGGTTTGTGTGCTTATGGCTATGGCCGTGGCAAGGTCGCCTGCCATGGCAGCAGGCCCGCCTTGCGCACGATGGCAAATGCCAGCGGCTGGCGCTGTGTTATGGCGTTGGGGCCTTGCTGTGCGCGGGGCTGGCGTACGCGGTGGGCGGTGCCGGGTTGTGGCTGTCATGGCCAGCCGTGGCGCTGTTGTGGGTGTCACTGAACTACGGCTTGTTCGGCGCGGGTGGTTTTCAGAAGGGCGCCGATGGGCGCTTGTCCAGCGCCGCGACCTGGCTGCTGCTGCCCTATCTGATCGGGGCGTGGATCAATTCCAGGGTCTGGACACGGCGCCATCCGCAGGCGGATGAGGTGTGTGACGGGGTATTCCTGGGGCGGATTCCTGGCCGTGGTGAGGGCGCGCAGTTCGTTGCCATCGTCGACCTTTGCGCAGAGCTGCCGTGCCGCACTGGGGCCGCTCTCACCGCTCAGAACTACCGCTCGCTTCCCACCCTGGACTTGATCGTGCCCGACAGCAACCTGTTGCACGAAGCTGCAAACGCTATCGAGCAGTTGCGCCAGCAAGGCCCTCTGCTGGTCTGTTGCGCCCTGGGATATTCGCGCAGCGCCAGCGCCGTGGCGGCCTGGCTGGTACTCACGGGGCGCTGCGCCGATGCCGACCACGCTGAACAGCGGATACGCAGCGCACGCGCTGGCGTGGTCTTGCACGCGGCCCATCGACAGGCCCTGCAACAGCTTGGCGCACAGCGATGAACCTACAACTGACCGCCAGCCTGCTGGCCCGAGGCCGCCAGCTGGAGCGCCTGTCGGACGGCATCACGCTGCTCGCCCTGGGCGTTGGCCTGGCACCCTTGTTGGGCGCCTCGCTGCCGCCACTGGGCAGCCTGCTGTGCGCGCTGCTGCTGGCGCTCGGCGTGCTGCACAAGTACTGGGCCATCCGCGTGGCCCTGGATGCCGAACTGTTCGCCCACCTTGGCGCCAGCCAAGACCTGCCGGCAGACACGCAAGCGCTGGACCGTGCCTTGTTCGACCTCAACCTGAAACCGCATGCCAAGGATAGCCGCGACTGGCCCGCTCGCAGCCAAGCCGCACTGGCCCTGCTGCGCCGCCAAGCCATGTGCGTGGGCCTGCAACTGTTGCTGGCCTTGGCTACCCTGCTGACACTGCCCTTTACCGGATGACCACCGCCCCATGCTTGCGACCTTGACCGCCTTCGTCATCACCTCGGCCGCCCGGCTGATCACTGGCGCCCGTGCGTTATGGCTCGGCTGCACACCGCAGCCGGTGCAACGCCTGTACTTCGCCAACCACAGCAGCCACGGCGACTTCGTGCTGCTCTGGGCCTCGCTGCCAGAACCTTTGCGCAGGCGCACCCGCCCGGTGGCCGGGGCCGACTACTGGGCGAAGCCCGGTATTCGCGACTTTCTCATCCGCAAGGTGTTCAACGGCGTCTTGATCGACCGCCAGCGCGCAGAAGGCCAAGGCAGCCCCCTGCAGCCGATTCTTGAGGCCGTGGCCCAGGGCGATTCGTTGATCTTCTTCCCGGAAGGCACCCGCAACCTGGGCGACGAGCCGCTCATGCCATTCAGAAGCGGCCTGTACCATTTGGCTGCGGCCAACCCCGACGTCGAGCTGGTGCCGGTGTGGATCGCCAACCTCAACCGGGTCATGCCCAAGGGCCGCGCCCTGCCATTGCCGCTGCTATGCACGCTGAGCTTTGGCGAACCTCTCCACCTGCTGGCTGATGAAAACAAGCAGGCCTTTCTCGAGCGGGCCAGCCAGGCCCTGCTGAACCTGGCGCCGAAGGATGCCTGACATGGACGACAATACCCTTTCGCTGTTCGCCGGCATCGGCGCCCTGCTGCTGCTCGCCAGCGTGATCGGCCGCCTGCTCAAGTGGCGTGCCGGCCCCGCGCCGCATGCGGTGATCGACAACCTCAACGCCCGCATCAACGCCTGGTGGGTGATGGTGCTGGTGATCGGCATCGCCTTCCTGTTCGGCAAGTACGGCGTGATCGTGCTGTTCTACGGCGTGTCGTTCTATGCGCTGCGCGAGTTCATGACCCTCACCCCGACCCGGCGCAGCGACTACCCGGCGTTGGTGGCGGCGTTCTATGTGGCGCTGCCGGTGCAGTACGTGCTGATCGCCATGGACTGGTATGGCTTGTTCAGTATTTTCATCCCGGTGTATCTGTTTTTGCTGCTGCCGATCCTTGCCAGTTTCGGCGGCGACACTACGCGCTTTCTCGAGCGCGCATCAAAGGTGCAATGGGGGCTGATGATCGCGGTGTATTGCGTGTCTTCGGTGCCCGCGCTGATGACCCTCGACATCCCCGGGTTCGAGGGCCGCAACCTGCTGCTGATCGCCTGGCTGATCCTCGTGGTGCAAATCAGCGACGTGCTGCAATACGTGTGCGGCAAGCTGTTCGGCAAACGCAAGGTGGCGCCCAACCTGTCGCCCTCGAAAACCCTCGAAGGCCTCGTCGGTGGCGTGGCACTGGCCACACTGATCGGCGCCCTGCTGTGCTGGATCACCCCGTTCAACTTCTGGCAGGCGGCACTGATGGCCCTGACCGTGAACGCCATGGGCTTCTTCGGCGGGCTGGTCATGTCGGCGATCAAGCGTGACCGCGGGGTGAAAGACTGGGGGCACATGATCGAAGGCCACGGCGGCATGCTCGATCGGATGGACTCGGTGTGCTTTGCGGCGCCGGTGTTTTTCCACTTTGTGCGGTATTGGTGGGCTTGAGAAAGATGCGCCTCTTAGCAGGTAAACCTGCCCCCACAGGTGCAACGCCAATCCCTGTGGGAGCGGGTTTACCCGCGAAGAGGCCGGCCCAGCCGACCCATAGCTCAGCCTTGTAACCCCTGCGCCGCATCATCCAGCAATGCTTTGGCCATACCACTCAGGTAGTGCGCCGCCCACATCAAGTTGCCCCCGCCCTGCTCCGCCAGGGCCGACTCCAGTGTCAGAGCTGCCGCTGATCCACATAGCGCAGTCAGGCACCTGGACGTCGAGCCCAGGCAACTGCGGCGCGGCCAATGGCCCTATGGTGTCGAGTCATTCAGCCAGTCACCAGGAGTTGTGCCATGTCCGATTTCATCACCGTCCTGCGCGAAACCTGCCCGACGCCGGTCGTGGACGCCACCAAGTGGAAGCGCATCGGCGGCGATCCGCACACCGTCAACCTGAACGCCTACCTGTCGGCCGACGGTAGCAAGATCATGGGTACCTGGATCTGCACCCCGGGCAAGTTCGAGGTCAACTATGACAAGTGGGAGTTCTGCCACTTCCTCGACGGCTACTGCATCATCACCCCGGAAGGCGAAGAGCCGAAGCACCTGAAGGCCGGTGATGTATTCGTGATCGAACCTGGGATGAAGGGCACCTGGGAAGTGGTCGAAACCGTGCGCAAGTACTTCGTGTTCGCCTGATCCCCTAGGCTACACATTCCCCTTGTAGGAGCAGCCTTGCGCTGCGAAAGGGCCAAACCAGGCATAGCAATTGTGTTGCCTTGGCTGGCCTCTTCGCAGCACAAGGCTGCTCCTACAAGAGGCATTCAAGCCTGCACGTTCAGGGCAAAAAAAATCGCGGAGCAGGTGCCCCTCCCTCTGGTGCGCAGTTACAGAGGGAAGGCCGCCTGGCCCGCGATGAAATACACCTCGCTCGTCAATCCTGCTTGCGGTACCCCTCGACGATGGCCGAGAAGTCTTTACCACCCTCCCCGCGCAGGCTCATTGCCTGATACAGCTGCTGTGCCACGGCACCCAAAATCACCGGTTGGTGCGCCTGGCGTGCAGCTTCGGTAGCCAGCCCCAAGTCTTTGAGCATCAATTCGGCACCAAAGCCGCCGGTGTAACCGCGTGAAGCCGGTGCGTTCTCGATGATGCCAGGCCACGGGTTGTATGTGTCCGAACTCCAGCAACGCCCGGTCGAGCTGTTGATGATGCCGGCCAGCACCTTGGTGTCGATGCCCAGTGCGTTACCCAGGGCCATGGCCTCTGACACGCCGATCATCGAGATGCCCAGCAGCAGGTTGTTGCAGATCTTGGCGATCTGCCCTGTGCCGACCTCACCACAGTGCACGATGTTGCGGCCCATCTGCTCCAGCACCGGTTTGAGCGTGGCAAACAGCTCGGCACTGGCACCGACCATGAAGGTCAGGGTGCCGGCCGCCGCGCCGCCCGTACCTCCGGACACCGGCGCATCGCCCATGTCGACGCCCTTGGCCGCTGCGGCCTTGGACACCTCGCGGGCGGTCTGCGGGTCGATGGTGCTGCAGTCCACGGTCGGCGTGCCGGGGCGTATGCCCGCCAGTACGCCATCATCGTTCAGGTAGACGCTGCGCACATGGGCTGCGGCCGGCAGCATGGTGATCACCAGCTCACTGTTGGCCGCCGCTTCCTTGGGTGACGGGCTGACCTGCCCGCCCAGTTCGGCGAGCTCGGCCAGCACGGTCTTGTTCAGGTCAAACAGGTTCAGCTGATGCCCGGCCTTGATCAGGTTGCGGGCCATGGGCGCGCCCATGTTGCCCAGGCCGATGAATGCGATACGCATGGCGAACTCCTTAGCGCAGGCTGATGGTGGTGTTCACACCGTCATTGACGCTGTCGTCATCGAACCAGCGGGCGGTGACGGTCTTGGTCTGAGTGTAGAACTGCACCACTTGCTTGCCGTAAGGGCCGAGATCACCCAGCTTGGAGCCGCGCGAGCCGGTGAAGCTGAAGAACGGTACCGGTACCGGGATCGGGATGTTGATGCCGACCTGGCCGATGTCGATCTCGCTCTGGAACTTGCGTGCAGCCGCACCGCTCTGGGTGAACAGGCCGGTGCCGTTGCCGAACGGGTTGCTGTTCACCAGGGCGATGGCTTCTTCGAGGGTGTCGACTTCCAAGGTCACCAACACCGGGCCGAAGATTTCCTGGGTGTAGACCTGCATGTGGGTTTTCACCCCAGAGAACAGGGTCGGGCCAACGAAGTTGCCTTGCTCATAGCCCGGCACCGTGACGCCGCGGCCATCGAGTTCGAGCTTGGCGCCTTCCTTGATGCCGCTTTCGATCAAGCCCAGTACCCGCTCCTTGGCCCGCTTGGACACCACCGGCCCGACATCGGTGCCCGGCTCGGAGCCGGCATTGACCTTGAGCTTGCTCGCGGCCTCTTTGATGTCCGGCAGCCACTCGCGGGCCTTGCCCACCAGCACCGCCACGGAGGTTGCCATGCAGCGCTGGCCGGCGGCGCCAAAGGCCGCGCCGACCAAGGCGTTGACGGTTTGGGTGCGGTTAGCGTCAGGCAGCACCACGGCGTGGTTCTTCGCGCCCATCATCGACTGCACGCGCTTGCCGTGCTGGCTGCCCAGGTTGTAGACGTGAGTGCCGACTTCGGTAGAGCCGACGAACGAGATCGCCTTGATGTCTTGATGGGTGCAGATCGCATCCACTACCTGCTTGCCGCCATGCACCACGTTGAGCACACCGGCCGGCACGCCGGCTTCCAGCGCCAGCTCCACCAGCATCATGGTCGACAGTGGGTCCTGCTCGGAAGGCTTGAGCACGAAGGTATTGCCGCAGACGATGGCCATGGGGAACATCCACAGCGGGATCATGGCCGGGAAGTTGAACGGGGTGATGCCCGCGCACACGCCGATCGGCTGGCGCAGGGTGTAGGTGTCGACGCCGCCGGCAACGTTCTCGGCGAACTCGCCCATCTGCAGGGTGCCGATCGAAGCGGCGTGCTCGACCACTTCCAGGCCGCGGAAGATATCGCCTTCGGCATCGGCGAGGGTTTTGCCCTGCTCGGCGCTGAGGGTTTGGGCGATGCGTTTGGTGTGTTCGCGGATCAGCGCCTGCAGCTTGAGCATGATGCGCATGCGCGCGCCGATTGGGGTGTCACGCCAGGTCTTGAAGGCGCGATGGGCAGCGGCCACGGCAGCGTCGACTTCCTCGACGGTGGCGAACGGCACCCGCGCCAACACCTCTTGGGTGGCCGGGTTGACGATGTCGCGCCATTCTGTGGTCTTGGATTCGACCCATTGGCCATCGATCAGCAGCTTGACCTGCGCGACCTTGGTCTGGTCGGGGGATTGAGGTGCGTTCATCTGGGTTCTCCTTGGAATTATTGTCGGGTCGAGATCGCCAGCGCCGTGCAAACGCGAGGTGGCGTCCTGGGGCTTTTTTCGAGTATAGATGTGCAAACATCCAACAAGAACGCACAAAAAAACCGGATCATCATGCAAAAAGACCTCACATCCCTGAGCGCGCTCAACTGGGACGACCTGAAGTTCTTCCTCGAAGTGGCCCGCACCCGCAAAGCCAGTAGCGCCGCCAAGCGCCTGAGCGTCGACTACACCACGGTGTCACGGCGCATCACCTCGCTGGAGGGTGCGCTGGGCACGTTGTTGTTCGAAAAATCCCGGACCAACGGCTTCGTCCTGACCGCCGAAGGTCAGCGCCTGCTGGGTTATGCCGAGTCGATCGAAAGCACTTTGCACATGGCGTGCGAGCAGGTTTCGGGGTCGGGCGTGGCGTTGTCGGGGCATGTGCGCATGGGCTGCACCGAAGGCTTTGGCAGCTTCTTCGTCACGCCGCAACTCAGCCACTTCGTCGATGCGTATCCGGCCATTTCGGTGGACATCTTGCCGTTGCCGCACTTCATCAGCCTGTCCAAGCGCGAGGCGGATATCGTCATCGCCCTGGAACGCCCTGAACACGGCCCCTATGTGTGCTGCAAGCTGTGCGACTACCGGCTGCGGCTGTACGCCACCCAGACATACCTGGATAACCACGCGCCGATTCGGCAGGTCGGGGACTTGGCGAAGCACCCGTTCATTAGTTATGTGGATGACCTGGCGTTCAGTTCGGAGCTGTTGTACCTGGCCAACCTGATTCCCAATGCCAACGCGCATTTGCGCAGTACCAGCGTGATTGCCCAGTACACCGCAGCATTGCAGGGGCGTGGGCTGGCAATCTTGCCGTGTTTTCTGGCGGCGCAGGACCCGCGGCTGGTAACGGTGTTACCGGAGGAGATCGAGGTGACGCGGCAGTTCTGGATGTATTGCCGGGAGGACTTGAGGAAGCTGAAGCGGATAACCCTGTTGTGGGATTACATTCGCGAGGTGACCGAGGCGAATGCGCCGTTGTTGATGGGCGAGACCCGCGAAATGCAGTTTGCTCAGGGGTAGATCGACGAGGAGTCAGGGTGCCCCATCCTAACCAGTATTAGGCTCTGTACGAAAGTTCTTGTGGGAGCGGGCTTGCCCCGCGATGGAGGGCGAAGCGCTCCTACACCCGATATCAAATAGTGCAAAGACGCCGAGAATTCAGGCTTTGCTGCCGCGTTGCGGCAGATCGCGGGGCAAGCCCGCTCCCACAACGACGGATGACCATACTTTTCGTACAAAGCCTAACAGGGGGGGTTGTAACTAAAGCCGATACACAACTTGGAACAATCGCCACCGGGGCCCACATCAAGGCCCCATGGTTTGCGACATTTCTCTCTTTGCCTAGTCGACAGTGGCGAATGCGCCGCGAAATGCGGTTTGCTCAGGGATGACGCCGCCCTCAGCCACAGCCCCGTACAGGGTGGGTCTGTTCAGTAGGACGCCACGATAATCGATACGCGTCGATTTTCGGTGCGCCCGGCGCTGCTGCGGTTGTCCGCCACCGGCTGGGTGCTGCCCAGGCCGCGGGTCTGGATGTTCTGCGCGGGCATGCCGACGCCGATCAGCGTTCTGGCCACGCTCTGTGCGCGGCGCTCGGACAATTGCTGGTTATAGGTGGCCCTGCCCGACGCATCCGCGTGGCCATCCACCCGCACGCGTTGGAGACCTACGCCCAACAACGCTTTGCCAATTCGCTCGACGATCGCCTGGCTCTGGCCATTGAGGCTGTCCAGGTCACTGCCAAACAGTACCTTGCCGGACAAGTCAAACGCCCAACCTTCATCAGTCGGGGCAAAACCTTCACGCTTGAGCACAGCGATTTGCTCAGCAGTTAGCCCCTTGGGTGTGGTCTGGCAACCGGTAAGTGCCAGCATGGCGAGCAGCAACGCCCAAAGGGGAAAACGCAAACGATGAATCACGGGTTCAACTCCTGTTCTTGATTTCGGTGGCGGACCGTTCCGTCTGCGCCACTTGCCAATGGCCACGGTGCTTACGCTTGGCCTGGTACATTGCCGCATCGGCGGCGTCGAGAAGGCTGGCAGGGTCAGTGCCATCCTCGGGGTAAAAGGCGATGCCGACACTCAGCGAGGTGGCAATGCTGCTGCCACTGTCCAGCTGTACCGGCAGTTTCATGCTGGCGACGATTTTCTCGGCGATGAGTTCGGCGTCTGAGCGCGACTGCAGCGGCGTCAGCAACACCGCGAACTCGTCGCCGCCCAGGCGCGCCACCAAGTCATGCTCACGCAGTTGGGCGCGAATGCGGTCGGCCACGCTGATCAGCACTTCATCGCCCACGGCATGGCCGAGGCTGTCGTTGACCTGCTTGAAGTGGTCACTGTCGAGGAACAGCAGCGCCAGATGATCTTGCTGCCGCGCAGCGTTGCGCAGGCTGCGGCTAAGGCGGCCTTCGAAAAAGGCGCGGTTGGGCAGGCCGGTCAGGCTGTCGTGGCTGGCCTGGTGAGCGAGGGTCTGGTTTTCGCTCTGCAGGTGGCTGTGCCACACCTCTAGTTCATCGAGCAAGGCGTTGAAGTCGTTACTCAGCTCGTTGAGCTCGGCAATCGGGGCTTCTGGCACGCGGCGGTCGAAACGACGTTCACGGCGGGCAGCATGGGCAACGCTGGCCAGCGCACGCAATGGGCGAACGATGTCGCCGAGCAGGCGCTGCGACAAGTATAGGGCGATGACGGCGCTGAGTACCATGCACAACAGGATCCCGCCCAACCCGCCGAGCAGGAACAACAACAGGCTACGGCCTTGGCCAATCAGTTCGATATGCCCGACCTTTTGCTGCTGGTGAATGATCGGCAGGTTGACCGGCTCGTCCAGCAGCGCGGTGGCGACCTGGGTTTCCAGGTGCGCGAGCATGCCGCTGTCGTTGCGTTGCCAGTGGGCCAGTTGCTCGCCTTCATTGTTGAAGACCTTGGCGTCGGCCACCTCTTCGGTACTGGCAATCAGTGCCAGCGCCTCACTGGCCGCAACGCTGTCGTCGAACACCACGGCGGCTTCGACGGTGTAGGTGATCGAGCGGGCGATAAGGTGCAGGTTGTGGTTGGCATAGACCTGCAGGGCAAGCACGCCCAGCACGGTCAGCGAAATACCGACCAGGCCCACGGCGAGCAGGGCGACGCTTAGGTGCCCACGGCCGAGCACTGAACGCAGGGTCGGGCGAATACGCCTGTTGGTCGTTTTCATGGCTGCGCACCTCGGCGCCGCGACAATTGCAGCACACTGGGGTGGATGCGTACGCCGGAACGGGCCACGGAATCGAGGTTCACTTCAAAGGCCACCTGCTGATCGCTGACCCGCAGGCAGAACAGGCTGCCGACCGTACACGGGTCGTCGGCCTCACTGATGCTCAGCACCGGGTGGCCGCTGACACGCTGGAACAAGCGGTCGCGCTGGCCCTGATCGAGTTTACCGATGTAGATGGCATCACAGGCCTGGGCAACCTGCGCATCGTCCGCCAGCAGCCGACGCACCTGCAGCGGCCGCCCGGACTCTTGCACATGGCCCTTGATCAAATCGTCTGCGTATTCGGTGGGGCCGATCAGGCACAGGCGCAGGGGCGTAGGCTCGACGGGCCAGCGGGCGTAACTGAAGATCCCCAACACCACCTGGGTGACAGCCTTGGCACGTTGCTGTGCCTGCACAGCGGTTGCTGAGGTTTCCGCCCAGGCAGGGCCTGCCAGTAGTAACAGGACCGCCAGCAACAGCGAAAGCGTACAGCGTGTCACTCGCCTTCCGGCCACGGTCATGTGGGAAATCTCTCGAAGTCCTTTCAGATGTTGGCGCAACGATAGCACATGGCCGCCAATCGTACCTGGCGGCCAGTGTCAGACCTGTTCGAGCATCAGGCCGGAAATGCGCCGCACCTTGCGCGACACCGCCTCCTCGAAGATGCCCTGCCGTGGTTCGATCAGGCTGAAGCAATGCTTGGCGCGGGTGATGCCGGTGTACACAAGCTCCTTGGTCAGCACCGGGTTAAGGGCGTCCGGCAGCACCAGGGCGGTATGGCTGAACTCCGAGCCCTGGGACTTGTGCACCGTCATGGCGAACACGGTTTCCACTTCGTTGAGCCGGCTTGGCAAGACGAAACGTACCCCACCGTTGCCGTCGTTACGCGGGAAGGCCACCCGTAGCAGGGGCTCGCCCCGCTCGTCGGGCAGGCGCAAGGCAATGCCGATGTCGCCGTTCATCAGGCCCAGGCCATAATCGTTACGGGTCACCAGCACCGGCCGGCCCTCATACCAAGGCTGCTGAGCGTCGATCAGCCCGGCGTTGTGCAGCACCCGCGCCACCCGTTCGTTAAGGCCCTCGACACCCCATGCGCCCCTGCGTACCGCGCAGAGCAGCTGGAAGTCCTCGAAACTGTGCAGCACCTTGCTTGCCCATTGTTCCCAGAGCGGGTCATCGAACGCGGTAGCCGGAGCCGGCCGATAGCGGCCCAGTGTTCGAAGGTAGCTGCGATAGCCTTGAGGCCCTTCTGCGCCGCGGTTGAGGCCGTCGAGCAGTAGACGGTCGAAGGCTCGATCGTGTTCGTTCTTCAGCGCCAGGCCATTGACATCCGGCGGAGGCATCGCGAGCAGATTACGCGCGGCATGGGATTCCTGACGGTTGACCAGCCGCGCCAACTGCCCAATCCCGCTGCCTTCGCCGAAGCGCCGGGAGAAACGCAGCATCACTACCTGCTGGGCCAGCGGATTGCGCTGCGCATCACCGGCTTTGAGACCGCTGCCTTCCAGCGACTGGCCACCAATCTGCTCCAGCCACGCCTGGGTCGCGGGTGAGTAACAGCCCTCTTCGGCATCCCGGCACAGGTCGCCCAATACCGCCCCCGCCTCGACCGAGGCCAACTGGTCTTTGTCACCCAGCAGGATCAGCCGTGCGCGGGGTGGCAGGGCGTCGAGGAGGTTGGCCATCATCTCCAAGTCGATCATCGAGGCTTCGTCGACCACCAGCACGTCCAATGGCAACGGGTTGCCCGCGTGATGACGGAAATGCCGCGACCCGGGGCGGCTGCCCAACAGCCGGTGCACGGTGCTGACCTCGGTGGGGATCTGCCCGCGCACGGCGGCGCTGACTTGCAGGCGCTCGACCTGCTGGCCAATGGATTCGGTCAAGCGCGCAGCGGCCTTGCCGGTCGGCGCGGCCAGGCGAATACGCAGAGGCCTGCCCTGCTCCACCGCCGGGGCCTGCAGCAAGGCCAGCAGGCGCACCACCGTGGTGGTCTTGCCGGTGCCAGGGCCGCCGGTGATGATGCTGAAGCCGGCGCGGGTCGCCAGGGCGCACGCAAGCTTTTGCCAATCAACCTGACCGGCCAGGGCACCCGCGTCGAACAGCTGTGCCAGGCGCGCCGGCAAGTCAGCCGGTGCGGCTTCATCCTGGCTCAGGCGCTGGCGCAAGTTCTGGTCGATGCGCCGTTCGTAGTTCCAGTAGCGGCGCAGGTACAGGCGCTCGCCGCTGAGCACCAGCGGCCGTGCCTGCTGGCCTGGCGTGTCGCCAGCGGCCACCAGTGGGCTGGCAGCGATGCGCTGGCGCCAGGCCTGAAGGTCCAGGTCTGCAAGCAGTTGCGAAGGCAGCAGCAAGGGGCCGATCAAGGCGTCGCCTTCTGGCGGCAGCGACAGCGCAAAGTCCGGTTCGGCCAGGGTTTGCTGCAAGTCCAGGCAGACATGGCCGTGGCCCAGCTGATGGCTCGCCAGGGCAGCCGCCAGCAACAGCAAGGGGTCGCTGCCCGGGGCACGCTCTTCGAGAAACGACACGAACGCGCGGTCGAGGGCTCGCAGCCAGCCACGCTCGACCCAACGGTCCAGCAGTTGCAGCAGGTCAGCGCTGACACGCTGCGGCGCCAGGGCCAGCAGGTGTTCGGCGTGCAGCGGCGTGGGCAGCAGGTCGGTGAGGGTTCGGCTCATGGCGCGGCTCCGGCAAACAGGTCCTGCTGCGTGGGTGCATGCTCGCCACGGAACAGCGCATCGAGGGCTTCTATCAGTGCCCGCGGCGGCTTGACGAAGTACACGCCATGACCGCTGCTGTTGGCACCGCGCAGGAAGATGAACAGGGCGCCGCCGACATGGCGGTCGTAATCGTAGTCAGGCAGGCGGGCGCGCAGTTGGCGGTGCAGGGCCAGCAGGTAGAGCACGTACTGCAAGTCGTAACGATGCTCGAGGATGGCCTTTTCCATGGCCTGGCTGTCGTAGGACTGGATGTCCGGGCCCAGCCAGTTGGATTTGTAATCGGCCACGTAATAGCGCCCGTCCAGCTCGAAGGCCAGGTCGATGAAGCCCTTGAACATGCCGTTGAGCAGCGTCGGCTGTGCCGCCGGCCGCGCCTGGCCTGGGTGCGTATAACGCGCCACCAGTTGATCGAGCTGTTCGGCGTCGACCTGATGGCTGGCGAACCAGAATTCCATTTCGATCTGGTAGTGACGCAGGTGCGCCAGGGTGAGGCTTGCGTCGTGGGCCAGGACAGGCAGCGGTTCGTTCAGCAACTGGCGCAGCCACGGCGTCAGCGTCGGGATCCAGCCAGTCCAGTCACGGCGATTGCAGCGCTGCCCGACCGTGCGCTCGATCAGCTCGGGGTTGCCGCTGACTTCGGCGAAACCTTCTCGGCCGGCCCATTCCAGCAGGCCATGCAGGAAGGTGCCGGGGTTTGGCCCGCGTGGGAAGCGGTGGATATCCCCCCCTTCAGCCGGCACCTCGCGCAGCAGTTGCGCATCGAGGACTTCGTCATCCAAAAGTTGCTGGGCCTGTGAGCTGTCGGCACCGAGGGTCTGGTCACCGACGCGCAAGGCACTATAGGACGCAATCCACCAGTGTTCGGCGGCCGCTCGCCGGGGCTTGCGCGCAGGCAGCAGCTCACGTTCGGCATGTGGCGTGCGGTACAGCTGCTTGTCGGCCAGCGGCAGCGGCGGGCACTCAATGTACGGGCAGCTTGATGCCAACGCCTGCAGCCAGTCCGCCAATTGCCCGGACCCGGTCAACGCAAGGCCACCGCCAAGCAGGTAACCGAGGGCTGAGCGGTGCAGTTGCGAGCTCTTCTGGTTGCCGCGCTTGAGGTCGGCGACGCCAAGCCAGCAGGCATGCTGGGCGCGGGTCAGGGCCACGTAGAGCAGACGCAGGTCTTCGGCCAGGCGCTCGTCGTCGGCGCGGGCGATCTGTTCCTGGTCAGGGGTTAACGTCAGGTGCGCGTTGCCTTGGCTGTCATGCCAGGCCAAGGGCAGGCGGGTACCGTCCACGGGCTTGCTGGTGCAGATGAACGGCAAGTAGACCAAGGGGTATTCGAGGCCCTTGGACTTGTGGATGGTTACCACTTTGACCAGTTGCTCATCGCTCTCCAGCCGCAGGATCTGTTCTTCACCGGCCTGACCGGAGCTGGCCAGGTGTTCGGCCAGGTGACGGATCAACGCTTGCTCGCCATCGAGCTCGCCCGCCGCCTGTTGCAGCAGCTCGGCCAGGTGCAGCAGGTTGGTTAGCACACGCTCGCCGTCACTGCGGGCGATGAGCGTGCGCGGCAGCTGGAAGTCGTGCAGCAAGTGGCGCAGCATTGGCAGCACGCCTTGGCGCTGCCAGGTATCGCGATAGCGCCGAAAACGCATGACCCAGTCTTCCCACACCCGTTCGTCCTGGTTCAACTTGTCCAGCGCCGCCAGTGACAGGTCGAGGGTCAGGCTGGCCAGCGCGGCCTTGAGCAGGCGCTCCGAGTCCGGCTCGGCGCAGGCCTTGAGCCAGGCCAGCAGGTCATGCGCCTCTTGGGCGGCGAACACCGAGTCCTTGTCGGACAGGTACACGCTGCGCACCTCACGCGCGGCCAGTTCGGCACGGATCATCTGTGCCTCGTGGCCGTCGCGCACGAGAATGGCGATATCTGAAGGCAGGCAGGGGCGCAGTTCACCTTCGCCGTTGCGGAAACCCGCCGTACCCTGCTGCCCACCGTTGAGCAAGGCGACGATATGGCTGGCGCAGCTGGCAGCCAGGTGCTGGCGGTAAACGCTGCTCGATACCGGCTCTTCGCTCTGCAGGTGCCAGCATTGCAGGGCTGCGCTTGGCTGGCCGTCCACCAGCAGGTGCTCGCTACGGCCTTTGGCGCGGACCTCGATGAAGGGCAACGGGTTGTCTTGCGCTTCACGGAACAGAAACGCCCCTCGCCCCTGGCTTCGGGCCTCGGCCTGGAGAAACACCTGGTTGACCGCCGCGACCATGGCCTGGCTCGAACGGTAGTTGGTGTCCAGGCTGTGCAGACGCCCGGTGGTGGCGCGCCGGGCGGCGAGGTAGGTATAGATGTCGGCACCGCGGAAGGCATAGATCGCCTGCTTGGGGTCGCCAATCATGAACAGCCCGGTTTCAGGACGGTTCTCGCTGATCTGGTAGATCCGCTCGAAAATCCCGTACTGGACCGGGTCGGTGTCCTGGAATTCGTCGATCAGCGCTACCGGGAACTGCTCACGAATCAACCCGGCCAGGCGCTCGCCGGCCTCACTGGCCAAGGCATGTTGCAGCCGCAGCAGCATGTCGTCGAAGCCCATCTCGGCGCGCCGGCGCTTTTCCACTTCGAAGCGCGCCGACACCCAGCCAGCAGCGTGTTCAAGCAACTGCGCATCCGGGCTGGCGAGGGCCTGCAACTGTTGCTGCAGCGTTTGCATGGCGTGCAGCCCAGGGTGATCGGGTGGCTCGCCAGACTTCCAGGCCTCGGCCATGCCCGCTGGCGTCAGGCGGGTGAAGCCGGTGCCAAGATCGAGCTCCACGGCCTGCTCGTCGCCGGCCCAGGCGCACAGCTTGTCGAACCAGGGTTCAAAATAGCGTGCCTGCATCTTGCGCCCGTCGGCCTGCTTTGCGGCCACGGCATCGCGGCAGATCTGCCGCAACTCATCGGCCCATTGTGCCCAGGGCGCCTTGAGCGCAGCCAACTGCTCGGTGCGTTGCCCAAGCGCGGTTTGAATCAACGCTTCGGGCGCTTGCTCGTCCTGCTGTGCCCGTACTCGGCCGAACAGCGGGCGAATCCGCGGCAACAGCGCGTCGGGGCTGCCCCAATGCCCACGCACCCAGGCCAGGGCCTCACCTTGCATGCCATAGCAGAACCGGCGCCAGTAATCGCGCATGACCTGGCCCAGCAAATCGCTGTGATCGGTCTCGAGTGTCTGGGTGAACAGGCTGCCGCTGTCGAACGCGTGCTCGCGAAGCATGCGCTGGCACCAACCGTGGATGGTCGACACCGCGGCTTCGTCCATCCATTGCACGGCGATTTCCAGGCGGCTGGCACAACGTGGCCAAGCCTCTTGCGGGTAATCGTCGCGCAACTGGTGCAGCAGTGGGTCGGCAGCGTCAAGCTCGCCACGGAAGAACCGCGCCGCCTCGGCCAAGCGGGCGCGGATACGTTCGCGCAGCTCTTTGGTGGCGGCGTCGGTAAAGGTCACCACCAGAATCTGCGGGGGCAGCAGTTCACGGCCGAAGGCCTGTTCGCCCCCGTGCCCGAGGATAAGCCGCAGGTACAGCGCCGAAATGGTAAACGTCTTGCCGGTACCGGCACTTGCTTCAATCAGCTGGCTGCCGTGCAAGGGGAAACTCAGTGCCAGGGGACGGTCCTGGGTCATGCGCCACTCTCCGGGTTGCCCAGGGCCTGCCAGGGTGCGTTGAACAAGGGGCGGTACAGGGTTTCGCACCAACCTTCAAAGGTTTCGTCGGCGGTGAGCGCGGCGAAGTCACGGAACTGCCGCGCCAGGGCAATGCTTTCGCTGCGCTCGCCAAAACTGTTGCGCTCATCGCCTTCATAGGCGCGAGCAGCCGCGGCCAGCGCTTTGTCGGCATCGTCTTGGGCCAGCCAGGCGAAGGCCGTTTTGGCCGCCACCGGCAGCGGCGCATTCATGGCGGCCTGGCGGGCAACCAACAGGTCGCCGAGCAATTGCGCCGCCTGGTCTTGCGGTAAAGGTGCCAGGAGCAAGGTCAGGTCACTGGCCACCAGCGCACTGTTCAGCGGATAACCCGCAGCGCAGGCAGCCAGGTGCATGACCCAGGGTGCGATCAACCGGTGCCATTTATAGTTGTTGCGCCCGGCACTGATGGTGTTCGGGACGGTGGTGATGCTTAGCAGGCTTTGATCATCAGCCTGGTAAACCCGGCCTAGCCAGCCTTCCAACCGGTGTGTGCCCTGTTCGTAATGCACAGGCAATGCGCCTTCGACCAGGTGTGGCCAACGCTGCAACAACTGACGATGGCGTTGCAGCAGGTCAGGCAGCGGCTGAATCAGATCGGCCTGCAACAGTGCGCCAAAACCGGCAAGCGGCAACACGCCACACGCTTGCAGGCGGCGTGCCTGCACCTGCAAGGCCTGCTCGGCGTTTGCCGGGTCGGCCAGCGCGGCATTCAACAGGGTTTCACTGGCACTGTAGCGTTGCAGCGTATCGAGGACGAACGGCTCTTCATCCGGCGTCGGCGCCTCCAGGGCCTCGAAGAACACCTTCAGGCGCTGGCTGAAGAAGTGCCGCACCGGGTGGCGAAGAAAATCGTTCAGCTGCGTCAGGCTCAGTGCTTCGTCGTCGGCATAAGGAGGCAAAGCCGGCTCGACCTGCGTGGCGTCCTGCACTTGCCGATGCAGCAGCTGCCATTCATGGGCGAAGCTGAACAACGGGCTGCCCTTCTGGAAGTAGCGCGGGCTGAACGGTTGCAGCGGGTGCTCCTGGGTCAAGGCGTGCAGCAAGCGCTCATCCGGCCCTTGGCCTGACCCGTCCTCTGCACCGGCCAACCGCCAGCCGGCAGCCACATGATCACGCAACTGGCCGATCAGCACCGAGGCCGGGCGCTCGCTGTTGTCGCGGATGCTGCGCCCGACCCAACTGACATAAAGCTGATCACGTGCCGACAGCAGCGCTTCGAGCAACAGGTAACGGTCATCTTCACGGCGCGAGCGATCACCGGGGCGGTAGTCGCTGGCCATCAGGTCGAAGTCCAGCGGCTGCTGGGCGCGGGGGTAGTCACCATCGTTCATGCCCAGCAGGCAGACCACGCGGAACGGGATGGCGCGCATGGGCATGAGGGTGCAGAAGTTCACCGACCCCGCCAAGAAGCGCTGGGACAGCTTGCCTTGGTCAAGACCCGACAACCACGCTTCGCGGACCACCGTCAGCGGTAGCGCGTCTTGCAGGCCAACGGTTTCGCACACTTCCAGCCAGGCGTCGCGCAGGTCCTGCAACTGCATCAGCAGAAACTCGTCGTGCTCACCTTCGGCCAGGAAAAACACCTGCAGCAAGGCATTCAAGCGCTCGCCCCACTCGGTGACGGTCGCAGGCTGTGCCAGCGCCTGGCAGGCCACCTCAAGGGCGTCCAGCAGGGCTACCAAGGGGCCGATCAGTGCCGCATCGAGGCCACCGATTTCGTCATAGGGTTCAATGCCATCACACCCCTCACCCACACCGACGGCATAACCCAACAACATGCGCCGCAGGCCGAAACGCCAGCTGTTCTGTTCCAGGCCTTCAGGCAAGCCGAGGCTGGCCCGTTGCTCGGCGTTCAGGCCCCAGCGGATACCGGCACCTTCGATCCAGCGATGAAGCGTGGGCAAATCGCTTTCACGGATACCGAAGCGGGCCCGTACTGCCGGCACGTCCAGCAGGTCGAGCACTTCACTGACCGCAAAGCGGCTGTCTGGCAGCTTGAGCAGGTGCTCCAGGGCAATCAGCAAGGGCTCTCGACCGCGCTGGCCTTGGTCGGTGAGGGTGAACGGGATGTAGCGTGGGTCGTTGCGCTGCAATTGGCCGAACACGGCGCGGATATGCGGTGCATAAGTGTCGATTGCCGGCAGCATCACGATCACATCGCGCGGGCGCAGCGTAGGGTCGGCGCTGAAGCGGGCCAGTAACTGGTCGTGGAGAATTTCCACCTCGCGTTGCGGGCTGTGCGCGACATGGAAGCGCATCGAACGGTCCTGCGCGAGGTCGACTTGCGGCCAGCGTTCGCGGGTTTCGGCCAGAGGGCGCAGTTCGAGGATGTCATCCTGCAGTTGGTTGAGTAGCGTGGTCGGCGAAGCTTCGCTGAACAGGTCAATGCGCCCTTCGCTGAATACGCCGCGGTAGCTGCCGGGGTCGTCATAGCTGTCGAGCAGGTTGATGTAATCACGGCCCTGCTTGCCCCAGGCGGCCAGCAGCGGATGAGCATGCTGGTGTAGCGATTGGTCATCCAGCAGAAGCGGCATGCCTTGCTTGCGTTGTTGGCGTTTGTACTGATGCCGCAGCAGGTCTTTGTCGGCGACGATATCAGCCCAGTGATGGCGACACGGGTTATGGACGCAAAGCAGTACCTGGCTGAACCGGGCAAGCCCCGCCAAAGCCTCCAATGCTTGCGCTGGCAGGGAGGAGATACCGAACACGATCACGCGCGATGGCAGGCCGACAGGTGCCTGCTCCAGGCTGTTGATACGCTCGATGAACCGTTGATGCACACCTGCACGGCTTTGCGCCATGCCCTGCTCGCCGACATCGTCCAGCAGCGCCCGCCACAATTCGGCCTGCCAGCGATTGCCAGGGGGCAAGGGTTTACGCTCGCCACGGGCGGTATTGAGGATGTGCTCGCCGGCAGCCCAGTCCTTGAGCCAGTCGGCTCGGTAGACTTGGTACTGGTCGAACAGGTCGGCCAGGCGCTCGGCAAGCTGGTAACGCTTGCGCAGGTCGCTATCGTCGGTGAGAAAACGGCGCAGGGGCTCGAAATGCGGGCGCTCGATCAACGCCGGAAGCAGGCGCATGAGGCGCCAGGTCAGCGGTGCTTTGTCGAGCAGGGAAACTTCGGGGATCTCATCGCGGCCCAGCACTCGTCGGTAAAGCTGCCACATGAAGCTACCGGGCAGTTGCACATCGATCGCGGCGGCAATACCACAGCCGCCTAGGTCACCTTCTTCAGGGTCTTCAGCCAGCGCCAGTTTTAGCCACTGGGCGATGCCGTTGCTCTGCACCAGGGCGATTTCATTTTCCAGTGGCGCTAACGGGTAACGCCGCATCCAGCTCACCACCAAGCTGCGCAAATCGTCGAGGCGGTTGCCATGTACGATCATGAAGCCGGGATGGAGGGCGGTGGTGTTGACCATTGAGCATTCCCTGGAAGCGGTGGGTTCTGATGCGGAACCATATCACGGGGCATGCCCGGGGTTATGGCGGGCATGGCGACAAATCTTTTCCAGCCCAAAAGACAAAACCCCTACCTGCTTGCGCAGATAGGGGTTTTGCGAAATGAATCTTGACGATGACCTACTCTCACATGGGGAAACCCCACACTACCATCGGCGATGCATCGTTTCACTACTGAGTTCGGGATGGGATCAGGTGGTTCCAATG
>NZ_JAPFCE010000168.1:0-471 GCF_026240895.1 Pseudomonas sp. DCB_AW | reverse complement strand
GAGAGTTTGGTACCGCCGCCACCATGGAGTTTGGGCTGAGCTGGCTTTTTCTTGTGGCTATTTTAAAAGGTGTCCAGTGTCAGCTGCAGCTCCAGGAAAGCGGCAGCGGCCTGGTGAAACCCAGCCAGACCCTGAGCCTGACCTGTGCCGTGTCCGGCGGCAGCATCAGCAGCGGCGGCTACAGCTGGTCCTGGATCAGACAGCCCCCTGGCAAGGGCCTGGAATGGATCTGCTACATCTACCACAGCGGCTCGACCTACTACAACCCCAGCCTGAAGTCCAGAGTGACCTGCAGCGTGGACAGAAGCAAGAACCAGTTCAGCCTGAAGCTGAGCAGCGTGACAG
Organism: Pseudomonas sp. DCB_AW; assembly: GCF_026240895.1. NCBI lineage: Bacteria > Pseudomonadati > Pseudomonadota > Gammaproteobacteria > Pseudomonadales > Pseudomonadaceae > Pseudomonas > Pseudomonas sp. DCB_AW. Next base: position 126 of record NZ_JAPFCE010000168.1, on the reverse strand, counting down.
CCGCCGACACCGCTGTGTATTACTGTGCCAGAGACACAGTGGTAGTACTCCACTGTCTGGGTGTACAAAAACCTCCCTGCACGCCTCTCTAACCTCACAATTCTGTGCCAATGAGACCAAACTCTC
>NZ_JAPFCE010000063.1:0-29414 GCF_026240895.1 Pseudomonas sp. DCB_AW | reverse complement strand
AAGCGGCACCCACTTCTTCGCGATCCTTCATGGCGGCCATACCCACTTTCATGGTCAGCTCGCCCCATTCCTTGTTGATGGCCGCCAACGGCTCAACGAACTCTTTGACCGCCTCGTTGCCTTCCTGACCACGATCAGGTCGCACTTCTGGTCCTTGGCCAGTTGGTGGATTTCCTGGCGTGGCTGGCCGTAGGTCAGGTGGGAATCACCGCGGTTGATGTCCGGGTATTTGTTGAACAAGCGCTCCATGCGCTCCTTGGCCTGGTCGAACTGCTGCTGTTGCAGTTGCGACAGGTCCATGGGCACGTCGCCGCCAAATGCCATGGCCATGGGTTCGACGATGTGCACCAGCGAGACCTTGGCGCCTGAAGGTTCCGCGAGCTTCATAGCGCGCTTGATCACCGGGTCGCATTCTTCGGTCAGGTCGACGGCGACCAACAAATGTTCGTATTGCATGAGCGGTACTCCTGACAATCGCGATAGAAGAAGTATGGTCGCTTTCGGGCGGGTCTTCCGTGAAAAATGGCTAACCAGCTCATTTGCAACGCTTTATGGGGTCTACTGATATGACGGTATTGCTGGTGGTGTCAATCCTTGCGCTAATTCTCAGCCCGCTTTCCTGGTTGCGCACGTCGCGCAAGCAGGGCGAGCAGATGAACCTGCGCCTGGAAGCGCGGCGCATGGGCCTGGCCATGCAGCTGGCGCCCCAGCAATGGCCGCACTGGCTGGAAAAGGAGCCGCCAAGCCCCTGCCCGCAGTACCACCGTGGGCGGCGCAAGGGGCGTGAGGACAGCTTCTGCTACTGGCAGGTCACGCCAGGCGTGTGGTGGAACCAATGGCGCGAGCCGTGTGAGGACCCACGCCTTGCCGAGGCTTTTGCGCGCTTGCCGGCCAGTGTCTACAAGGTTGAAGCCGACCCCCGCATGATCGCTTTGTACTGGACCGAGCGGGGCGATAAATCTGTATTGCAGGATATTGCGCACGTCCTCGAAACGCTCGCCTGACCCCTCGCCAATTAAAAAGCGGCGTTAAACGACAAAGCGGCGGCTTGGCAGAGCCCCTGAAGGGGTGGGGTGCCAAGTCGCCGCTTTGCGTTCTGCTGCGCAGAAAAGGCCAGGCAGGCCGGGAATGCTTGAAGCCATTGGCAGTGTAGCCGGCTGCCAGCAATCTGCTGAAAAATCTTCCCTTGGCAGGCACGTGCCTGTTTTCCCATGGTCAATTGCTGACATGAATGTGCAGCGATCACTGACGTCATGCTTTGTACCCAGACCCTACAAAATGACCGGAAAGTCGTGTTTTCACTCAGTGCGTGAGCATTTGACAACGCTGATCTTTTCGGAGAATGTGTGCACACCCAAATCAAACGGGCGTATGAATTGAGCGTTTGTATGTCACACGGCTCGTTCATAGTCCCGACTAGCGCGCTGACGGGTGTGCCTGGGGCAGGGCGGCATGGCCTGCCTGATGCAGCAGCGACCGGCGTGTACAGTTAGCTTCCATATCGTGGAGATCAGTTGATGATTTACGAAGGTAAAGCCATCACGGTTAAGGCTCTTGAAAGTGGCATCGTCGAACTCAAGTTCGATCTCAAGGGTGAGTCCGTCAACAAATTCAATCGCCTGACCCTGAACGAGCTTCGCGAAGCGGTCGATGCCATCAAGGCCGACGCTTCGGTCAAGGGCGTAATCGTCAGCAGCGGCAAGGATGTGTTCATCGTCGGCGCCGACATCACCGAGTTCGTCGACAACTTCAAGCTGCCCGAGGCCGAGCTGGTAGCCGGCAGCCTGGAAGCCAACCGCATCTTCAATGCCTTCGAAGACCTCGAAGTGCCGACCGTTGCCGCCATCAATGGCATCGCCCTGGGCGGTGGCCTGGAAATGTGCCTGGCGGCCGATTACCGGGTCATGGCCAGCACTGCCAAGATTGGCCTGCCTGAAGTCAAACTGGGCATCTACCCAGGCTTCGGCGGTACCGTGCGCCTGCCGCGACTGATCGGTTCGGACAACGCGGTCGAGTGGATTGCCGCCGGCAAGGAAAACCGTGCCGAAGACGCCCTCAAGGTCGGTGCCGTCGATGCCGTGGTCGCCCCTGAGCTGCTGCAAGCCGGTGCCCTGGACCTGATCAAGCGCGCCATCAGCGGCGAGCTGGACTACAAGGCCAAGCGCCAGCCGAAACTGGAAAAGCTCAAGCTCAATGCCATCGAGCAGATGATGGCGTTCGAGACGGCCAAAGGCTTTGTCGCAGGCCAGGCTGGGCCGAACTACCCAGCGCCGGTCGAAGCCATCAAGACCATTCAGAAGGCCGCCAACTTCGGCCGTGACAAAGCCCTGGAAATCGAAGCCGCAGGCTTTGCCAAGCTGGCCAAGACGTCGGTTGCCCAGAGCCTGATCGGCTTGTTCCTGAACGATCAGGAGCTCAAGCGCAAGGCCAAGGCCCATGACGAGATCGCCCGTGACGTGAAGCAGGCTGCCGTGCTTGGCGCTGGCATCATGGGTGGCGGCATCGCCTACCAGTCGGCGGTCAAGGGCACGCCGATCCTGATGAAGGACATCCGCGAAGACGCCATTCAGCTGGGCCTTAACGAAGCTTCCAAGCTGCTGGGCAATCGCGTCGAGAAAGGCCGCCTGACCCCCGCCAAGATGGCTGAAGCGCTCAACGCCATCCGCCCGACCCTGTCCTACGGCGATTTCGCCCACGTCGACATCGTCGTCGAGGCCGTGGTCGAGAACCCGAAGGTCAAGCAAGCCGTGTTGGCAGAAGTCGAAGGCCAGGTGAAAGAGGATGCCATCCTCGCCTCCAACACCTCGACCATCTCCATCAACCTGCTGGCCAAAGCGCTCAAGCGCCCAGAAAACTTCGTCGGCATGCACTTCTTCAACCCGGTGCACATGATGCCGCTGGTCGAGGTCATTCGCGGCGAGAAGTCCAGTGAAGTGGCGGTTGCCACCACCGTGGCGTACGCCAAGAAAATGGGCAAGAACCCAATCGTGGTCAACGACTGCCCGGGCTTCCTGGTCAACCGCGTGCTGTTCCCGTACTTCGGCGGTTTCGCCAAGCTGGTCAGCGCTGGCGTCGACTTCGTGCGCATCGACAAGGTCATGGAGAAGTTCGGCTGGCCCATGGGCCCTGCCTACCTGATGGACGTGGTCGGCATCGACACCGGCCACCATGGCCGCGACGTGATGGCCGAAGGTTTCCCGGACCGCATGAAGGACGAGCGCCGTTCGGCGGTAGACGCCCTGTACGAGGCCAACCGCCTGGGCCAGAAGAACGGCAAGGGCTTCTACGCCTACGAGACCGACAAGCGTGGCAAGCCGAAGAAGGTGTTCGACGCCGCCGTGCTCGACGTGCTCAAGCCGATCGTGTTCGAGCAGCGTGAAGTCACTGACGAAGACATCATCAACTGGATGATGGTCCCGCTGTGCCTGGAGACCGTGCGTTGCCTGGAAGACGGCATCGTCGAAACCGCTGCCGAAGCCGACATGGGCTTGGTCTACGGCATTGGTTTCCCTCCCTTCCGTGGCGGTGCATTGCGCTACATCGACGCGATCGGTGTCGCCGAATTCGTCGCCCTGGCCGATCAGTACGCTGACCTGGGGCCGCTGTACCACCCGACCGCGAAGCTGCGCGAAATGGCCAAAAATGGCCAGCGCTTCTTCAACTGAGCGTAGAGCGAGAGATTTGATATGAGCCTGAATCCAAGAGACGTGGTGATTGTCGACTTCGGTCGCACGCCAATGGGCCGCTCCAAGGGTGGCATGCACCGCAACACCCGCGCCGAAGACATGTCTGCGCACCTGATCACCAAACTGCTGGAACGCAACGGCAAGGTCGACCCAAAAGAAGTCGAGGACGTGATCTGGGGCTGCGTCAACCAGACCCTGGAGCAGGGCTGGAACATTGCCCGCATGGCGTCGCTGATGACACCGATCCCGCACACCTCGGCGGCGCAGACCGTCAGCCGCCTGTGCGGTTCGTCGATGAGTGCGCTGCACACCGCCGCCCAGGCGATCATGACCGGCAACGGCGATGTATTCGTGGTTGGCGGCGTCGAGCACATGGGCCACGTCAGCATGATGCATGGCGTCGACCCTAACCCGCACCTGTCCTTGCATGCTGCCAAGGCTTCCGGGATGATGGGCCTGACTGCAGAGATGCTCGGCAAAATGCACGGTATCAGCCGTGAACAGCAGGATCTGTTCGGCCTGCGTTCGCACCAGCTCGCTCACAAGGCGACGGTCGAAGGCAAGTTCAAGGACGAGATCATCCCGATGCAGGGCTATGACGAGAATGGCTTCCTGAAGGTCTTCGATTTCGACGAGACCATTCGCCCGGAAACCACCCTCGAAGGGCTGGCGTCGCTGAAGCCTGCGTTCAACCCGAAAGGTGGCACCGTCACCGCGGGTACTTCGTCGCAGATCACCGACGGTGCTTCGTGCATGATCGTCATGTCTGGCCAGCGCGCCATGGACCTGGGCATCCAGCCATTGGCGGTGATTCGCGCCATGGCCGTGGCCGGTGTCGACCCGGCAATCATGGGCTACGGCCCGGTGCCATCGACCCAGAAAGCCCTCAAGCGTGCCGGCCTGAGCATGGCCGATATCGACTTCATCGAGCTCAACGAAGCCTTCGCCGCACAAGCCTTGCCTGTGTTGAAAGACTTGAAAGTGCTCGACAAGATGGATGAGAAGGTTAACCTGCACGGCGGCGCCATTGCTTTGGGCCACCCGTTCGGTTGCTCGGGTGCACGTATTTCCGGCACCCTGCTCAACGTCATGAAGCAGAATGGCGGTACTCTGGGGGTGGCGACCATGTGCGTCGGCCTCGGCCAGGGCATCACCACTGTCTTCGAACGCGTCTGATCGCGTCGCGGGACAGCAGCCGGGGCCTTGTGCCCCGGTTTTGTTTTTTACAGGTTTTATTAAAAAGGGTGAGCGACATGCAGATACAGCCAGGCGTATACCGGCACTACAAGGGGCCTGAGTACCGTGTCTTCAGTGTTGCGCAGCACTCCGAAACTGAAGAGTGGATGGTCTTCTACCAATGCCTGTATGGTGAATACGGGTTCTGGGTACGGCCTCTTTCGATGTTCCAGGAGTCCGTCGAGGTTGACGGCGAGCAGGTGCCACGCTTTGCTTTGGTCAAGGCCGAAGAAGGGTTGCCTGGGCTGCTGGCCAAGTCGCACGAGTGATCGACCGCGCTTGACCTCACTGTTTTGCCACTATATATAGCGGTGCCGCGTCTGGCACCTGACGCGTTTTTCATCTTCAGATTCAGGAATACTCCGATCCATGGGCAAATCGCTGGTCATTGTGGAATCCCCGGCCAAGGCCAAGACCATCAACAAGTACCTGGGCAACCAGTACGTGGTGAAGTCGAGTATCGGCCATATCCGAGACCTCCCCACCAGCGGTTCGGCCAGCGCTAGCAAAGAGCCGGCCGCCAAGCGTGGTAAGGCTGCGGGTGAGGCGCCGGCCCTTTCGCCGAAAGAAAAGGCACGCCGCCAGCTGGTGGCACGCATGGGTGTCGACCCCGACCACGGCTGGAAGGCCAAGTACGAGATCCTGCCTGGCAAGGAAAAGGTGATCGAAGAACTGCGCCGCCTGGCCAAGGATGCTGACACCATCTACCTCGCAACCGACTTGGACCGCGAAGGGGAGGCCATTGCATGGCACCTGCGCGAAGCCATCGGTGGTGACGACACCCGCTACAAGCGCGTGGTGTTCAACGAAATTACCAAGAAGGCCATTCAAGAGGCCTTCTCGCAACCGGGCGAGCTGGACATCGACCGCGTCAACGCCCAGCAGGCGCGGCGCTTCCTCGATCGCGTGGTGGGCTACATGGTTTCGCCACTGCTGTGGGCCAAGATCGCCCGTGGCCTGTCCGCAGGCCGTGTACAGTCGGTTGCGGTGAAGCTGGTGGTCGAGCGCGAGCGCGAGATCCGTGCCTTCATCCCCGAAGAGTACTGGGAGATCCACGCCGACCTGGGCACCGCCAAGAACGCCAAGGTGCGTTTCGAAGTGGCGCGCGAGAAAGGCGAGGCCTTCAAGCCACTCAACGAAGCACAGGCCATGGCAGCGCTGGAGAAGCTCAAGGCTTCCAGCTACAGCGTGGTCAAGCGTGAAGACCGCCCGACCAGCAGCAAGCCTTCGGCGCCGTTCATCACGTCAACCTTGCAGCAGGCCGCGAGCAACCGCCTGGGCTTTGGTGTGAAGAAAACCATGATGATGGCCCAGCGTCTGTACGAAGCGGGTTACATCACCTACATGCGTACCGACTCCACCAACCTGTCGGCCGATGCCCTGGACATGGCGCGCAGCTACATCGAGCGCGAGTTCGGCAAGCAGTACCTGCCGGAAAACCCGCTGGTGTATGGCAGCAAGGAAGGCGCCCAGGAGGCGCACGAAGCGATTCGTCCTTCTGACGTCAACACCCATCCGACCAAGCTCAGCGGCATGGAGCGCGATGCAGAGCGTCTGTACGAGCTGATCTGGCGCCAGTTCCTCGCCTGCCAGATGCCGCCGGCGCAGTACCTGTCCACCAGCGTCACGGTGGCGGCTGGCGACTTCGAGCTGCGTGCCAAGGGCCGTATCCTCAAGTTCGACGGTTACACCCGCGTGCTGCCGCAACAGAGCAAGCCTGGCGAAGACGATGTGCTGCCGGAAATGGTCCAGGGTGAAGCGCTCAAGCTGATCCAGATCGACCCGAGCCAGCACTTCACCAAGCCGCCAGCGCGCTTCACTGAAGCCAGCCTGGTCAAGGAAATGGAAAAGCGCGGCATCGGTCGCCCGTCGACCTACGCGGCGATCATCTCGACCATCCAGGACCGTGGCTATGTGACGTTGCACAACCGCCGCTTCTATTCCGAGAAGATGGGCGACATCGTCACCGAGCGCCTGTCCGAGAGCTTCTCCAACCTGATGGACTACGGCTTCACCGCCGGCATGGAAGAGAACCTCGACGACGTGGCCCAGGGCGAGCGTGACTGGAAGAACGTGCTCGACGAGTTCTACGGCGACTTCAGCAAAAAGCTGCAGACTGCCGAGTCGGCCGAAAACGGCATGCGTGCCAACCAGCCGACCATGACCAACATTCCGTGCAAGGAATGTGGCCGCCCGATGATGATTCGTACCGCCTCCACCGGCGTGTTCCTTGGTTGCTCGGGCTACAGCCTGCCGCCCAAGGAACGTTGCAAGGCAACCGTCAACCTGGTGCCAGGTGACGAGATTGCCGCGGATGACGAGGGTGAATCGGAATCCCGCGTGCTGTTGGGCAAGCACCGTTGCCCGATCTGCGCCACGGCGATGGACGCTTACCTGCTGGACGAGAAGCACAAGCTGCACATCTGTGGCAACAACCCGGATTGTGCGGGCTACGAGATCGAAGAGGGCAGCTACCGCATCAAGGGCTACGAAGGGCCGAGCCTGGAGTGCGACAAGTGTGGCAGCGAGATGCAGCTCAAGACTGGCCGTTTCGGCAAGTTCTTCGGTTGCACCAACCCTGCGTGCAAGAACACCCGCAAGCTGCTCAAAAGCGGTGAGGCGGCGCCACCGAAGATGGACAAGGTGGAAATGCCTGAGCTGAAGTGCGAGAAGGTCGATGACACCTATGTGTTGCGCGACGGTGCTTCGGGGTTGTTCCTGGCGGCCAGCCAGTTCCCGAAAAACCGCGAGACCCGTGCGCCGCTGGTGCTGGAGATCGTCCCGCACAAGCATGAGATCGATCCGAAGTACCACTTCCTCTGCGATGCCCCGCAGAAGGACCCGGAAGGCCGCCCAGCGGTGATTCGCTACAGCCGCAAGACCAAGGAGCAGTACGTGCAGTCCGAGGTCGATGGCAAGCCGACGGGGTGGAAGGCGTTCTACGACGGCAATGCGTGGAAGGTTGAAGACAAGCGCTGATTGGCGTTGAACGGGGGCCGCTTTGCGCCCCATCGCCGGCAAGCCGGCTCCCACAGGTACAGCGCCATTTCAACGGTGGCGCTCCCCCTGTAGGAGCCGGCTTGCCGGCGATGGGGCGCAAAGCGGCCCCAGTTGTTTATGCGACATTCAGCTTGCGGCCAGCCAGGCCATCCCTGAAACTGATCCTAATCGCTTACCAGCCTTTAGGGAGGTCACTCGAGATGGCCCAGGAACTCTACACCCGCACCAACCAGAAACTGTTCTTCGCCGGCCTCGCCCTCGAGTCCATGGCCAAAGCCGAACAGGGCCAAGCCATGAACGCTCAGGGCCTGGTCCAGGCCGAACGCGAATCGGCGCTGTTCCACTTGTACGGCGCGCTTCTGGGCCTGTGCCATGAAATTGGTGGCTACTACCGCCTGCCAACAGCGTCGAGTGTCGAGCAACTGCTTGAAGGCGATGCGCTGAATGGCATCGCTATCCCCGAGGTGGCCGAGCTGCTGGAATTGGCCCGTCAGCGCGAAACCTGGCTGGCGCAAATGCTGAGTGCTTATGCCGATTTGTTCCGACCACCGGTCGCGAAAAAAACGCCTAAAACCGATGTCACCCAGCCGCTGATTCAGGCCGTCAACCTCGATGAGCCCGAGCAGCCTGCGCTGTCGCGTGAAGAACTGGAAAGCTGGCGCAGCAACCTTAAAAGCTTGGTGAGACGTTTCCGTGACGCGTTGAGTGAGTGCTGATAGCCGCTGCGGCTGATACAATGCTGGCCTTTCGTGGAGAACAGCCTTTTATGTCTACGTCTTTTCTGGAAATTGTCGAGTTGCCTGATGGCCGGATCGAACTGCGTCGTGCGGAGGATGAGGGCTCTCTGGTAACCCTGGATTTCTCGGAAGACGCCAAGGCGTTCCTGCAGGGTCAGCATGTAGAAGTGGCCAAGGCCATGCTCAGTGTCGGCGTGCAGATGGCAGGTCGCCTGATGGACGGCGAGCTCGAACGCGACGAAGGCCCTCGCGTTCTGCATTGATCGCGTTGCGTGGTATCAGTGCTTTTGAAGTAACAGGCAAAGCCTGAACATCAGCCGAGGCGGATGTTCAGGCTTTGTGCGTTTCCGGTGCTGGCTGAGCGCAGCAGCAGTTGACGTGCACTGGCATTGACGCTGCCAAGCCAGCTGACCACGGTGTGGCTGCGGCCAAGGCGCAGCGCTTCGCAGGTCAGTTGCAGCGGGCTCTGATTGCCACGAGGGTGCAGCAGCAGGATGCGTTCGCGGTTGAGGCCGGCATCGCGCAACCAGGCCTGGGTCAGGCTCGAGGGTGGGGCGATCAGGGTCAGCCAGCGGGCGTCTTCCTCTTCGCTCAGTTCGCGCAGGACCGGGGCCAACAGGCTCTGGCAATGCTCGGCAGCGCCGCGCAGTGACAGCTCGCTGAACAGCTCGGGGTGGCTGCTCTTGCGCGTCTGCTCGCTGGCCTTCAGGCCCGGCAGAATGGGCTGGGCAAGGAATGCTTCGAACAATGGCAACTGGGCTTGCTCGGGTGCGTGAATGAACTGCTGCATGGCGCCTCCTGGATCAGCGGCGTATGACGCCGACGCTCAAGCCCTCGATCACCAGCTCCTGTTCTTTCAGGTCGACTTCGATGGGGGCGAATTCGGGGTTTTCGGCAACCAGCCAGACCTTGGTGCCTTCGCGCTTGAAGCGCTTGACGGTCACTTCGTCACCGATGCGGGCGACGACGATCTGGCCATTGCGGGCTTCGCGGCAGGTGTGCACTGCCAGCAGGTCACCGTCGAAGATGCCGACATCCTTCATGCTCATGCCGTGCACGCGGAGCAGATAGTCGGCGCGAGGGTGGAAGAAGGCAGGGTTGATGTTGCAGGATTGCTCGATGTGCTGCTCAGCGAGGATCGGTGCGCCCGCTGCGACCCGGCCGATGATCGGCAGGCCGCTTTCGTCGGCCTTGGCCTCGAACCCGGGGATACGGATGCCGCGGGATGCGCCGGGGGTCATCTCGATGGCGCCTTTGCGAGCAAGGGCCTTCAGGTGCTCTTCGGCGGCGTTGGGCGATTTGAAGCCCAGCTCCTGAGCGATTTCAGCGCGTGTCGGTGGAAAGCCGTTGTCTTCAAGGCAACGTTTGATGAACGCGAGAATTTCAGCTTGGCGTGGCGTCAGTTTCAACATGGTGAGCGCTCTGTCTTTTTATACAGTGACTGGGATTATATACAGTACTGGATGAGCTGCAAGCACCCTGTACGAAGAAACAGCGAGAATGGCGCTTGCAGCGCGGTCATTGGCGTTTTTAAATGGCGACCGCCCAGTCACCGAGCCTTGACAGACGCAGGCCTGAAACGTATGTTTCAAACACCTGTTTGTCTGGCGGAATAATCATGGCCCAATCGGAAACCGTTGAACGCATTCTCGATGCTGCCGAGCAGCTGTTCGCGGAAAGAGGCTTCGCTGAAACCTCGTTGCGGTTGATCACCAGCAAGGCCGGGGTGAACCTGGCGGCGGTCAACTACCACTTCGGTTCCAAAAAGGCCCTTATCCAGGCGGTCTTCTCGCGTTTCCTCGGCCCTTTCTGTGCCAGCCTCGAACGTGAACTCGAGCGTCGCCAGGCGCGCCCGGAGCAAAAGCCCAGCCTCGAAGAGCTGCTCGAAATGCTCGTCGAGCAGGCCCTGGCCGTGCAGCCGCGCAGCAACAATGACCTGTCTATCTTCATGCGCCTGCTGGGGCTGGCTTTCAGCCAGAGCCAGGGGCACCTGCGGCGTTACCTGGAAGACATGTACGGCAAGGTGTTCCGCCGCTACATGCTGCTGGTCAACGAAGCCGCGCCACGGGTTCCGCCACTGGAGCTGTTCTGGCGCGTGCACTTCATGCTCGGCGCCGCAGCGTTCAGCATGTCCGGCATCAAGGCGTTGCGCGCCATCGCCGAAACCGATTTTGGCATCAATACCTCGATCGAACAGGTCATGCGCCTGATGGTGCCGTTCCTGGCAGCAGGCATGCGCGCTGACAGCGGGGTCACCGACGAAGCCATGGCAGCCGCCCAACTGCGCCCGCGCAGCAAGACCAGCAGCACAGCCACCGCCAAGGCCTGAAGGCTGGGCGGGGCAGGGCGCTTCGGCTAAGCTAGCGCCCATGCCCGATCTCGATCTATTGCACATCTCCCTTGCCGACCAATGCCTCTATGGGTTCGCCCAGGGCCGCTTGTGCCTGCGCCTGGCGGTGTCCACGGCGCGTAACGGCGCCGGCGAGCGCAATGGATCGGGCTGCACGCCGCGTGGCCTGCATCAGGTACGGGCGAAAATTGGCGCGGGCCTGCCGCTGAATGCGGTGTTGCGTAGCCGGCGCTGGACCGGTGAGGTCTGGTCGCCTGAGCTGCAGGCGCGGTTTCCCGGGCGGGACTGGGTCCTCACCCGCATACTCTGGCTCAGCGGCTGCGAGCCGGGCGTCAACCGCCTCGGCGCCGTCGACACGTTCCGCCGCTATATCTACTTGCATGGCACACCTGAGACCGAACCTTTGGGCGTGCCGCTGTCCCATGGCTGCATACGCCTGCACAACACCGATTTGCTTGGCCTGTTCGACCGCGTGCCGGCCCATTGCCGGGTGCGCATCGAAGAGGCGGCTTGCCCCCAGTGGGCTTCTTTAAGTCTTCAATGAAGGATTTCCCATGACCGTCAGCCTGCAAGGCTCCTTGATGGTGGACATCGCCGGTAAATGGCTGACCGCCGAAGACCGTCACCTGCTGCGCCAACCTGAAGTGGCCGGCCTGATCATCTTTGCCCGCAATATCGACAGCCCGCGCCAGGTGCGCGAACTGTGCGCGTCCATTCGCGCGATTCGCCCGGACTTGATCCTGGCCGTCGACCAAGAGGGCGGGCGTGTGCAGCGCCTGCGCCAAGGCTTTGTGCGCCTGCCGGCCATGCGTGCGCTGGCCGACAACGACAACGCCGATTACCTGGCGGAGCAGTGCGGATGGTTGATGGCCACCGAGGTGCTGGCGGTAGGCCTGGACCTGAGCTTCGCCCCGGTGCTCGACCTGGACCACCAGCGCAGTGCGGTGGTCGGCAGCCGCGCCTTTGAGGGTGACCCACAGCGCGCCACGCAGCTGGCGGCGGCTTTCATTCGTGGCATGAACGCTGCGGGCATGGCGGCCTGCGGCAAGCACTTCCCGGGGCACGGTTGGGCCGAGGCCGACTCGCACGTGGCCATCCCCACGGACGAGCGCAGCCTTGAACAGTTGCGTCAGGCGGACCTGGTGCCCTTCACCCGGCTCAGCGGCCAGCTGGCAGCGGTGATGCCGGCCCACGTGATCTACCCGCAGGTCGACAACCAGCCTGCCGGCTTCTCGCGGCGTTGGCTGCAGGACATCCTGCGCGGTGAGCTGGGCTTTGACGGGGTGATTTTCAGTGACGACCTGTCCATGGCCGGTGCGCACGTGGTCGGGGATGCGGCCAACCGCATCGAAGCAGCTTTGAGTGCTGGCTGCGACATGGGCCTGGTGTGCAACGACCGGGCGGCGGCAGAGCTGGCATTGAGTGCGGCGCAGCGGCTGAAGGTCAAGCCTTCGCCGCGCATTGCGCGGATGCAGGGGCAGGGCTTTGCGCGCACCGATTATCGCCAGCAGCCGCGTTGGCTGGAGGCGTTGGGGGCGTTGCGCGAGGCGCAGCTGGTCGATTGACTGTGCCGGCCTCTTCGCGGGTAGGTCGGATTTACCCACTTCCCGGTAGGAGCAGCCTTGTGCTGCGAAGGCGGCGGTAACAACAGCGAAGATCAAGGGTGTTGTCACCGGCCTCTTCGCAGCGCAAGGCTGCTCCTACACAGAGTGCTCACAAGCGCTTAGCGGCCGCGCTTCCCTGGCAAGGGGGCAAACAGCGCCTCGATCTCATCATCCCCCAGTCGCCACTGCCCGGCCTGCCCGCCATCGAGCAGGCTTGCCGCCAGGGCCGCCTTCTCTTGCTGCAATAGCTGAATCTTCTCTTCCACCGTGCCGCGGGTAATCAGCTTGAACACGAACACCGGTTTGTCCTGGCCGATGCGGTAGGCGCGGTCGGTGGCCTGGTTTTCGCTGGCCGGGTTCCACCAAGGGTCGAAGTGGATCACCGTGTCCGCAGCCGTTAGGTTCAACCCGGTGCCACCCGCCTTGAGGCTGATCAGGAACACTTCGCTGTCACCCTGCTGGAACGCTTGCACCGGCGTGCGGCGGTCGCGGGTGTCGCCGGTCAGCAGGCTGTAACGCACCTTGCGCTTTTGCAGTTCTTGCTCGATCAATGCCAGCATCGAGGTGAACTGGGAGAACAGCAGTACCCGCCGGCCTTCACTGAGCAGCTCTTCGAGCATCTCCAGCAGGGCGCCGAGCTTGCCTTTATCGGCCTGGTTGCCCTTGGTCTCGACGCCCTTCACCAGGCGCAGGTCGCAGCACACCTGGCGTAACTTGAGCAGGGCATCAAGGATGACAATCTGGCTGCGCGAGGCGCCGTTGCGGGCGATTTCGTCGCGCACTTTCTTGTCCATTGCCACGCGCACTGCCTCGTAGGTATCGCGCTGGGCATCGCTGAGCTCGACCCAGTGCACCATCTCGGTCTTGGCGGGCAGTTCGGTGGCCACCTGTTCCTTGGTGCGGCGCAGCAGGAATGGGCGGATGCGGCTGACCAGGTGGGCCATGCGTTCGGCGTCGCCGCGGCGTTCGATCGGGGTGCGGTAATCCTGGTTGAAGCGCTTGAGGTCGCCCAGCCAGCCCGGCATCAGGAAGTGGAAGATCGACCACAGCTCGCCGAGGTTGTTTTCCATCGGCGTACCGGTCAGGCACAGGCGCTGCTCGGCCTGCAGCTCGCAGACGGCGAGGGCGGCTTTGCTGGTGCTGCTTTTGATGTTCTGCGCCTCGTCGAGCACCAGCACGTGCCAGTGCTGCGTACGCAAGTGTTCGAGGTCGCGGGGCACGAGGGCATAGGTGGTGAGCACCAGGTCGTAGTCGTGCAGCGTGGCGAAATGCTTGCTGCGCCCTGGGCCCTGCAGTGCCACCACGCGCAGGTCGGGGGCAAAGCGTTTGGCCTCGTCGAGCCAGTTGGGTATCAGGCTGGTCGGCATCACCGCCAGGGCGGGAGTGGTCAGGCGGCCGGACTGTTTCTCCAGCAACAGGTGAGCCAGGGTTTGCAGCGTCTTGCCCAGGCCCATGTCGTCGCCGAGGATCCCGCCCGTGCCCATTTCGCGCAGGGCTTGTAACCAGTTCAGGCCTTGTTGCTGATAAGGGCGCAGGGCCGCGTTCAGTTGTGCGGGCGGTTCGACCTGCAGGTCGCGTGCGTCACGCAGGCGCTTGCCCAGGTCGCGCACGTGCGCGCCGCCTTCCCAGTGCAGCGGCAGGTGATCGAGCTCGTTCAGGCGCGCGGCATCGGCCCGGTCCAGGCGCAGTGAAGGGCCGGCGGCGTCTTCATGCAGGTAGAGCTCGCCAAGGGTGCCCATCACCGCCTTGATCCGGCCGTAGGGCAGGGCGACGCGCAGCGCGGGGCTGTCGAGGCGGCCGCGGTTAAGGTCGATCAGCAAGTGTTCGTCGTCACTGCGCCGGGCCAGTTCGCTGGCGCGCAGCAGCTCCGGGTTGCTGCGCAGCAACTGCAGCACGATCGGCAGCAGGCTGTGGCGCTGGCCATCGACCACGATGCCCAGTTCCAGGTCGAACCATTCATGCCCGGGGGCTTCGTCGATGCTGGCGTACCAGTCGTCCACCTCGTGCAGGTTGAAGGAAAAATCGCGGTGGATGTCGATCACCCAGCCGGCTTCACGCAGTTGTGCCAAGCCGTTGCGGGCGAAGTGCAGCCAGGCCTCGTCATCAGGCAGTTGGTGCATCTCGCCCGCACTGTCGGGCAGTGCCTTGCTCTGCCGGGTGGCGGCCTTGAAGCCGAGGTCGCGTAGCGTCTTGCGCAGCGCCTGTTCGGCCTTGGGCTGGCGGCGAATGCGCTGGCTGATGGCATCCACCAGGCGGGTCAACGGCTTGTCGTCGTTGCCGCTGGCGCGCAGGCCGTCGTAGTCGAACGACAGCGCGGCGCGGTGCTGCATCTGGCGCTGCATGCGGCCGGTCTTGGGCATGTAGGCGCTGTACTCGAGGCTGCCCAGGGTCAGGTGAGGGCGAGGCTCGATCGTGTCGATCTGCTCGCTTCGGACCTTGGTGGGGGTCGGCACCTGGCGGTTCAATGCGTTCAAGCGATGGCTCAGGGGGATGATCAGGTGCTCGGGAACCGTCGGGGCGCTGGCCAGTTGGCTGGCAATGAACGGGTCAAGGTCATGCAGCAGTTTGCCGGTCTGCCCGCTGTGTGGGTCGACGTAATAGAGGGGGTCGACCGGCAGTGCCAGCATGTGGGTATTTTCAGCATGGTGCCAGGCGCCGCGGTAGCTGCCGTTGTCCAGCCGAACCCAACGAAATTCGGCGTGCAGGGCGGGGCCTTGGGCCAGGGGTTTCTGCTGTTGGCCATACAGCAAGCGGCCGGTGGCGAGGGCATACTCGTAGAGTTCGGCGCCCTTTTTGCCTTCCAGGCGTGCGACGGGCAGGCTGTAATCCTTGCTGAGGGCATCGATCAGTCGCAGCGCACGCAAGTCTTCATCGGTCACGTACTTGGGTGTGTAGTAGATGAGCTCGGGCATCGAACTGGGCCGGCTCAGCTTCACGCTGTCATCGGGCTGCCGGGTACCTTTGAACACGCTGAGCATGCACTGGCCATGGTTGTTGCTCACCACATAGTAGAGTGCAGGGCCTTTGCGCTTGGCGGGTTCTGTGGCAAGGGCTGCCGGTACTTCCAGGGCCTCGACCCAGTGTGCGAGTTCGGGGGGCAATTCAAGGGACTGCTGCGCTGCTGGCGTAACGGCAAGGGGTTCGTCAGGTGTGCCTTCGACCCAGTCCGGGCCACGTTCAAGCAGATAGAGCGCCGCTGCACAGTGCTTGCAATTGTTACCGACCGGGCACGAGCAGGTGCCCTCGCATTCAAGGCCGTCCTCGGTCATGTCCAGCGTGATGCGCTGGTAATAGGCGCGGCCGCCAGAGCCTGCGCACTGCGCGCGGATGGTCAGGTCCAGGATGGATACGATTTCGCTCCTGCCTTCCTCTGCATAGTCGAAGCCGCGTTGCAGCGTAGTGCGGTCAAACGCGAACTTCCAGGTGTCAAGCCCCCGGATAAAGAACTGCGCATCGGTCTCGCTCACATCACTGCTCCATCAACTCCGGGTCCATCACCGGCATCTTCGGTGTACCCGGTGGCGTGATCTTCAGCAGCACCGCGAGGTGCCCGCCATCAAGGAAGGTCAATTGGCCACCCTTGACGTTGCTGTTGCTTTGCTTGAATTGCTCGCTGCGCAGCACGCTGCCGTTGCCGTCGAGCTGGTTGACCCAGAAGTTGGCCTCCACCGCGATGAAGCGGCCTTCGGCGATGCTCAGGTTGCCTTCGATGGGGAAGTGGCCGAACTGCTCTTCGCCTTCACCCAGGGCGATGCGGCTGGGTTCGCTGCCGACCTGCTGCTGCCAGGCCTTGTGCATCAGCACGGTGTAGTCGGCGGTGGCTTGCAGGCGGGTGGTTTCATCGTCCAGCCCCAGTGGGCGTTCGGCGGCCTTGTCCAGGCGCGGCGCACCGGCGCTCCAGTCTTCGGGGGCGAACGGGCTGGTGAAGGCGGGGACGCTGTTTTGCCGCACCAGGATCATTTCTACCTGATACAGGCCTTCGGCGAAGGCGGCTGGCGCGAACAGCGCCAGCAGCAGGGTCAGGCAACGGATGGCACGCATGGATCTTCCTTAGGCAGACTGTGGGGTCAGGCGCTCGAACAGCGCCTCAAGGGTGTTGAAACGTTCGTCGGGGCGTTCCATCGGTACCAGGAAGCGGAACTGGGTGGCGCCTTCGAACTTGTAGCGTTTGGGCTGGCCCTGGATCAGCTTGATCAGGGTCAGCGGGTCGACCGGTGTCTCGGCCTCGAACTCAAGCTTGCCGCCGTTGGGGCCAGCATCGACTTTCTTGATGCCGAGCTTTTCCGCCTGCAGCTTGAGCGAGGTCAGGCGCATCAAGTTTTTGGTTGGCTCCGGCAGCAGGCCGAAGCGGTCGATCATCTCGACTTGCAAGTCCTTGAGGCCTTCTTCGTCGGCGGCCGAGGCGATGCGCTTGTAAAGGATCAGGCGTGCATGCACATCGGGCAGGTAGCCCTCGGGGATCAGGGCCGGCAGGCGCAGGTTGATCTCCGGGCCGCCACCCAGTGGCTGTTCGAGGTTTGGCTGGGCACCCTTGCGGATGGCCTTGACCGCCCGTTCGAGCATTTCCATGTAGAGGGTGAAACCGACCGCCTGGATCTGCCCGCTTTGGCCTTCGCCCAGCAGTTCACCAGCGCCGCGGATTTCCAGGTCGTTGGTGGCCAGCACGAAGCCTGCCCCCAGGTCCTGGGTGTTGGCGATGGCTTCCAGGCGCTTCTCGGCGTCGCTGCTGACCTTTTGACGTGCTGGCGTCAGCAGGTAGGCGTAGGCCTGGTGGTGGCTGCGGCCGACCCGGCCACGCAACTGGTGCAACTGGGCCAGGCCGAACTTGTCGGCGCGCTCGATGACAATGGTGTTGGCGCTTGGCACGTCGATGCCGGTCTCGATGATGGTCGAGGCGATCAGCACATTGAAGCGCTTGTGGTAGAAGTCGCTCATCACCTGTTCCAGCTCGCGCTCGCGCATCTGGCCGTGGCCGATGCCGATACGCGCTTCCGGGACCAGTTCGGCAAGGTCTGCAGCGCACTTCTCGATGGTTTTCACATCGTTGTGCAGGTAGTACACCTGGCCGCCGCGCAGCAGTTCACGCAGCAGGGCTTCTTTGACCGTGCTGTTGTTGTGTTCCATTACGAAGGTGCGCACCGACAGGCGTCGGGCGGGCGGTGTGGCGATGATCGACAGGTCGCGCATGCCGGCCACGGCCATGTTCAGGGTGCGCGGAATCGGCGTGGCGGTCAGGGTGAGAATGTCCACCTCGCTGCGCAGGGCTTTGAGCTGTTCCTTCTGGCGTACGCCAAAGCGGTGCTCTTCGTCGATCACTACCAGGCCCAGGTCCTTGAAGCGCACATCGTCCTGCAGCAGCTTGTGGGTGCCGATGAGGATGTCAATCTTGCCCTCGGCCAGGTCCGCCGCCGCGCTGGCGACTTCCTTGGCCGATTTGAAACGGCTCATCACTTCGACGGTTACCGGCCAGTCGGCGAAGCGGTCGCGGAAGCTGTTGTAGTGCTGTTGGGCCAGCAGGGTAGTGGGCACCAGTACCGCTACCTGGCGGCCGCTGTGCACGGCGATGAAGGCCGCGCGCATGGCCACTTCGGTCTTGCCGAAGCCCACGTCGCCGCACACCAGGCGGTCCATCGGCTTGGCCGCGAGCATGTCGGCGCGTACGGCTTCGATGGCGTTCTGCTGGTCGGGGGTTTCTTCGAAGGGGAACCCGGCACTGAAGGTGGCGTAGTCGGCAGCAGGGTCGGCAAAAGCGTAGCCCTTGCGCGCGGCGCGGCGGGCATAGATGTCGAGCAGCTCAGCGGCGACATCACGCACCTGTTCGGCAGCCTTGCGCTTGGCCTTCTGCCAGGCCTCGGAGCCGAGCCGGTGCAGCGGCGCCAGGGCGTCATCGCTGCCGGTGTAGCGGGCGATCAGGTGCAGGTTGGCCACCGGCACGTACAGCTTGGCGCCCTCGGCGTATTCCAGGGTGAGGAACTCGGCGGCCTGGCCGTCGATTTCCAGGGTAGCCAGGCCCAGGTAGCGGCCCACGCCATGGTCGATGTGCACCACCGGTGCGCCTTCGCGCAGTTCGGTGAGGTTCTTGATCACCGCATCGTTGGCGGTCTCGCCGCGCTTGTCGCGCCGCCGGCGCTGCATCACGCGCTGGCCGAACAGCGGGCTCTCGGCGATCAGGGCCAGGGCCGGGTCGTCCAGCACCAGGCCTTCGTCAAGCGGGGCAATGGTGATCGCCAGCCGCTCGGAGCCGGTGATGAAGTCGGTCCAGCCTTCGACGGTGTGCGGGCGCAGTTTCAGGCGTTCGAGCAGTTCCAGCAGCACTTCGCGACGGCCCGCAGACTCGGCGGTAAACAGTACGCGGCCAGGGAACTGGTCAAGGAAGCTGGACAGCGCCGCCAGTGGCTGGTTGGCCTTGGCCTCAATGGCAAGTTCGGGCAGGGCGCGTGCAGGGAAGCGTTCACGGCCGGCGCCAGCCTCGACGTCTTCGGCGCTGACCACCACCCGCGGCCATTGCTTGAGCCGGGCGAAACAGTCTTCCACCGGCAGGAACAGCTCGGCAGGCGGCAGCAGCGGGCGGCTCAGGTCGCCACGGCGGTCTTCGTAGCGCCCGCGCACGTCGTTCCAGAAGTGCTCGGCGGCCTGCTCGACGCCTGGCAGGGAAAACACCTGGGTGTCGCTGGGCAGGTAGTCGAACAGCGTCGAGGTGTCTTCGAAGAACAGCGGCAGGTAGTACTCGATGCCGGCGGGAATGATGCCGCTGGCCAGGTCCTGGAAGATCGCGCTGCGGCGGAAGTCAACGTCAAAGCGTTCGCGGAAGCGCGCCTTGAAGCGGGTCACTTCCTCTTTTTGCATCGGAAATTCGCGTGCCGGCAGCAGGCGCACCGAGTCGACCTTGTCGATCGAGCGCTGGGTCTCGGGGTCGAAGGTGCGCAGCGTCTCGATTTCGTCATCGAACAGGTCGATGCGGTAGGGCAGCTTGCTGCCCATGGGGTACAGGTCGATCAGCGCGCCGCGCACGGCGAATTCGCCATGTTCATAAACGGTGTCGACGCAGCGATAGCCGCTGGCTTCAAGGCGCGTGCGCATTTGCTCGACGTCGATGGTCTGGCCGATGTCCAGCACCAGGCTGCTGCCCAGCAGGAAGCGGGTCGGTGCCAGGCGGTGCAGGGCGGTGGTGATCGGCACGACGAGGATGCCGTGGCTCAGCTCCGGCAGCCGGTACAGGCTGGCAATGCGCTGGGAGATGATGTCCTGGTGCGGCGAGAACAGGTCGTAGGGCAGGGTTTCCCAGTCGGGGAAGGGCAGCACCGGCAGGTCTGGGGCAAAGAAGCGCAGCTCCTGTTCCAGACGGTCGGCGGCCTGGCTGTCGGCGGTCAGCAGCAGGGTAAAGCGGCCAGCGCTGCTGGCGGCTTCGGCAATGGCAAGGCTGAGGGCGGCACCGGGCAGGTTGCCCCAGGTTTGTTTGCCGGCCGTGGCCGACAGTTGCGGTAGGCGCAGAACTGACACGGGAGATTGCACTCCAAGCGTTGCGGCAAAGACACCGATTGTACCGGTGCCGGTGCCTGCTGTCAGGCTCCAAAGGCCATGAACACTGGCTCTGGCTGCCGCGACAGGCGCTCATTGCCCGTTCCGCGTTGGGGCGTCATAATGTAGCCCCTTTTTTCTGTCCCTACATGTGGAAGGTTCCCGTGACTCAGAAGCCCGACCAGTGTCTTGGTGAGTGGATTGATCGTGAAGCATTGGCTGAAGCGATGATCCCGCTTATCGGTCAGCTCTACCGCAACAACAACGTGGTGAGCTCGATTTATGGCCGCAGCCTGATCAACCGTTCGGTTATCTCGATCCTCAAAGCCCACCGCTTTGCGCGTCATCGTCAGACCGACGAGACCGAACTGTCTGTCCACGAGACGTTCCCTCTGCTCAAGGCCATGAGCGAGCTGAAACTGGGCGCCGCTTCGGTCGACCTGGGCAAGCTGGCCAACAAGTTCAAGCAGGAAGGCAACGGCCGCAGCGCCGAGCAGTTCGTGCGTGAAGAGCTGGCTGACGTAGTTGGCCAACAGAACGCTTCGGCCCGTAAAGGCACCGACGTCGTCCTGTACGGTTTCGGCCGCATCGGCCGCCTGCTGGCGCGCATCCTGATCGAGAAGACCGGTGGTGGCGACGGCCTGCGCCTGCGTGCCATCGTCGTGCGCAAAGGCGCCGAGAACGACCTGGTCAAGCGTGCCAGCCTGCTGCGCCGTGACTCGGTGCACGGCCCGTTCGATGGCACCATCACCATCGACGAAGCCAACAACACCATCACCGCCAATGGCAACCTGATCCAGGTTATCTACGCCAAGAACCCGAGCGAAGTCGACTACACCCAGTACGGCATCGACAACGCGCTGATCGTCGACAACACCGGTGTATGGCGTGACGCCGACGGCCTGGGCCAGCACCTGGCCTGCCCGGGCGCTGCCCGCGTGATCCTCACCGCACCTGGCAAGGGCGCGCTGAAGAACATCGTGCACGGCATCAACCACGGTGAAATCACTGCCGATGACAAGATCATCTCGGCTGCTTCCTGCACCACCAATGCCATCGTGCCGGTGCTGAAGGCTGTCAACGACCAGTACGGCATCATCAATGGTCACGTCGAAACCGTTCACTCGTTCACCAACGACCAGAACCTGATCGACAACTTCCACAAGGGCAGCCGCCGTGGCCGTGCCGCGCCGCTGAACATGGTTATCACTGAGACCGGTGCCGCCACTGCAGCCGCCAAGGCACTGCCCGTGCTGAAGGGCAAGCTGACCGGCAACGCGATTCGCGTACCGACGCCGAACGTCTCGATGGCTATCCTGAACCTGAACCTGGAAAAGCCCACCACCCGCGAAGAGATCAACGAGTACCTGCGCCAGACCGCCATGCACTCGGAGCTGCACAAGCAGATCGACTTCGTCAGCTCGCAGGAAGTGGTTTCGACCGACTTCGTCGGCTCGCGCCACGCCGGTGTGGTTGACGCAGAGGCGACCATCGCCAACGACAACCGCGTTGTGCTGTACGTTTGGTACGACAACGAATTCGGTTACAGCTGCCAGGTGGTTCGTGTGATGGAAGACATGGCCGGTGTGAACCCGCCAGCGTTTCCACGCTGATTCGCTTGTAAGGCAATGAAAAAACGGGAACCTTCGGGTTCCCGTTTTTTTTGCCTAGCATTTATGTTGTCTCTACTGGCCTCTTCGCGGGTAAACCCGCTCCCACAGGTTCGCCTGCGTCCTTGAGGGCGGTGCAATACCTTGTGGGGGCGGGTTTACCCGCGAAGAGGCCAGTATCGGCGACCGAGAGTCCGAATTTGCGCACAGCCCTCCTGTTCATCCTGATGCTCCTCACCGCCTGCAACCAGGGCCCGACCCTGGAGCGCCTGGGCGGCCCGACCATGGGCAGCAGCTACAGCATCCAGTACGTCCGCGCCCCCGGTGGCCCGGCCCCAGCCCAGGTGCAGGCTGAAGTCGAAGCCATCCTCCAGGGCATCGACCAGCACTATTCCACCTACCGCAGCGATTCCACTGTCAGCCAGTTCAACCAGCTGCCGGCCAATCAATGCCTGGCATTGCCATCAGACATGCTCGACCTGGTCCGCTTCGGCCAGCAGTTGGCGGCGCAAAGTGCCGGCGCCTTCGACCTCACTATTGAGCCGCTACTCGACCTCTGGGGCTTCGGCCCCCAGGCCCGTCACGAGCAGGTGCCCGACCCGCGAGCCCTGGCCCAGGCCCGCCTGCGCGTGGGCTACCAGCACCTGCGCATCGAAGGCCAGGCATTGTGTAAGGATGCCCCCGTGGAGCTGGATTTCAACAGCATCGCCGCTGGCCACGCCGTCGACCTGATCGCCCAGCGCCTGCAGGCCATGGGCATCAGCAGTTTCATCGCCGAAGCCACCGGCGAGCTCAAGGCGGTTGGCCGCAAACCCGATGGCAGCCCGTGGCGCATCGCCCTCGAGCTGCCCCGTGAAGACCGCCAGATCGCCCGCCAAGTCATCCCGGTGGATGGCCTTTCGGTATCGACCTCGGGTGACTATCGCCACTATTTCGAGCAGAATGGCCGGCGCTATTCGCACACCTTCGATGCCCGTCTCGGACGCCCGGTCGCGCACGACCTGGCTGCGGCCACTGTGCTCGACGCCTCGGCGCTGAAGGCTGACGGGTTCTCGACCCTGCTGCTGATTCTCGGCCCCGAGCGCGGCTGGGATTTCGCCGTCAGCCATAACCTTGCCGCCGTATTGGTGACTCGGGCCGAGGGTGGCTTCGTCTCCCGAGCGACCCCAGCGTTTGCGCGGGCAATGAAAGGCGAGTGAAAGCGCAAGGATGGATGATCGCCAGGGAATCGGTGAACCACATGTAGTGCAGGCAAAATTGGCCTACGACGCGACCAAGGGTTAATGTGCGCGGCGTTCACGCTTGATTAGACTGCAACCGAATTTTCTCATGGCGCCCCGGCGACATGATCGCGCCCCGCGAGCCACCGTGACTCGCGGGCCAGTTCTGAAGGAGTACGCATGGCTGTCTACAACTACGACGTAGTGGTGCTGGGTTCCGGCCCGGCCGGAGAAGGCGCGGCAATGAACGCCGCCAAAGCAGGGCGCAAGGTGGCGATGGTCGACAGCCGTCGCCAGGTCGGCGGCAACTGCACCCACTTGGGCACCATCCCGTCCAAGGCACTGCGTCACTCGGTGCGGCAGATCATGCAGTTCAACACCAACCCGATGTTCCGCGCCATCGGCGAGCCGCGCTGGTTCTCCTTCCCGGACGTGCTCAAGAGCGCCGAAAAGGTCATTGCCAAGCAGGTCGCTTCGCGCACCGGCTACTACGCCCGCAACCGTGTCGACCTGTTCTTCGGTACCGGCAGCTTCGCCGACGAGCAGACCATCGAAGTGGTCTGCCCCAACGGTGTGGTCGAAAAGCTCAACGCCAAGCAGATCATCATCGCCACCGGCTCGCGCCCGTATCGCCCGGCCGACATCGACTTCCACCACCCGCGCGTCTATGACAGCGACACCATCCTCAGCCTCAGCCACACCCCGCGCAAGCTGATCGTTTACGGCGCCGGCGTGATCGGTTGCGAATACGCCTCGATCTTCAGCGGCCTGGGTGTGCTGGTCGAGCTGGTCGACAACCGTGGCCAGTTGCTGAGCTTCCTGGATTCGGAAATTTCCCAGGCGCTGAGCTACCACTTCAGCAACAACAACATCACCGTGCGCCACAACGAGGAGTACGACCGGGTCGAAGGCTTGGACAACGGTGTGATCCTGCACCTGAAGTCGGGCAAGAAGATCAAGGCCGACGCCTTGCTGTGGTGTAACGGCCGTACCGGCAACACCGACAAACTGGGCCTGGAAAACATCGGCATCAAGGTCAACAGCCGCGGCCAGATTGAGGTCGACGAGGCCTACCGCACCACCGTGTCGAACATCTACGGTGCCGGTGACGTGATCGGTTGGCCGAGCCTGGCCAGTGCCGCCCATGACCAGGGCCGTTCGGCAGCGGGCAGCATCGTCGACAATGGCAGCTGGCGCTTCGTCAATGACGTGCCGACCGGTATCTACACCATTCCGGAGATCAGCTCGATCGGCAAGAACGAGCAGGAACTGACCCAGGCCAAAGTGCCGTACGAAGTGGGCAAGGCCTTCTTCAAGGGCATGGCCCGCGCGCAGATCGCCGGCGAGCCACAGGGCATGCTGAAGATCCTGTTCCACCGCGAAACCCTGGAAATCCTCGGCGTGCACTGCTTCGGCTACCAGGCTTCGGAAATCGTCCACATCGGCCAGGCGATCATGAACCAGCCGGGCGAGCTGAATAACCTGAAGTACTTCGTCAACACCACGTTCAACTACCCGACCATGGCCGAAGCCTATCGGGTAGCTGCCTACGACGGCCTGAACCGGCTTTTTTAAGCGGCTCCGACCGGTGGCCTGAGCCGGTCGGGGATACCGATTTCAGCCCTACCCGAGGGTGGTCTTGGCCAAACCGGGAAAGTCTGTAATCAGGCTGTCCACGCCAAAATCAGCGAGCCGGCGCATCAGTGCCGGTTCGTTGACTGTCCACACCGACACATGCAACCCCTGGCCCTGGGCTTTGAGCAGGCGCTCTGGGGTGCACAGTGTCCAGTTCAAAGCCAGCAACTCGCAGCCGTAGTTTTGCGCGACCTTCAGTGGGTCGAGCCAGGCGTATTCGGCCACCAGCCCGCGAGACACGTCGGGTACCAGCTCTTGTGCTGCGCCTAGCACGTCGCGTGAGCTCGAGGTGATGGTGACCTTGTCCAGCAGGCCGTACTGCTGGGCCAGTTCACGAATGGCCAGCACCGTGGTGGCGGCGCGGGTGCGCGAGGCACTCTTGACCTCCAGCTGCCAATGCTCGAAGGCGCATTTTTCGAAGAGTTCTTCCAGTTTCGGGATAGGGCAGGGCTGCACATGGCCTGGGCCGCCTTTGCGTGCGTCGTAGGTGACCAGGTCGGCTGCCGGGTGCTCGACCACCTTGCCGCGTCGGCCGGTGGTGCGCTTGAGCGTCGAGTCGTGGATCACCATCAGTTCGTTGTCGGCCGACAGGTGCAGGTCCAGTTCACAGCGATTGACGCCGTGGGACAGGCACTGGCGGAAGCTGTTCAGGGTATTCTCGGGCGCTTCGCCCTTGGCGCCGCGATGGCCGTAGATCAGGGTCACGTTCGTTCCTTCAATTCAAGGGGAAGAGGCTCAGGAGGCAGGGTCATTCTGCTCCAGCTGCTGGCGCCGTTGTTGTTGCTGGCGCTGCAGGATGTATCGGGCCAGCAGTTGGCGCTGGGCGTCGGTCATGTCGATGAATTCGGTGCCGACCTCAAAGCCGCCGTCAGGGCGTGGGTCGCAGTGGGTGACCTTGCCGCGCAGCAGCAGGCCGTGGGCGCGGGGCATCAGCACCATCTTCACCTTCACGCGGGTGTCGGGGGCGATGGCCTGGGCCTGGGTGAACTCGATGCCGCCTTCGGAGATGACCACTGCCTGCGGCTGGCCGACCTCACCGATGAGGGTTTGCGCGACCACGGCGCTGAGCAGGTCGAGGCGTTTGCTTTGCGCGCGCAAAAACGCCGCCAGGGTGCGGTCCTTGTCACTCAGCTGGCGCAGCAGGTGCTGGGCTTCGAAGTCGGACAGGTGCAGCTCGCTGAGCAGGTTGAACAGCGGCGAATCATCCTGCAACACTTCTGGGTCAAGGGCTTCAGCCGCGCTCAAGGGGTTGATTTGAAGTGCGATCCGATCTGCGATGCGGTAGTATTCGCGGCGATCTTCTTCGTCTAATGTCGTCATGGCGAACCCATGGTAGCGGCGGTGGTCCGAGTGTAAAGCCGCCGTAAGCGCCCCGCCACAAGGACGTTCCCTTTCATCCGAACAAGCCCCGACATGTTCAGACCTCTTTTCGCATTCATCGGCACGCGTTATACCCGTGCCAAACGTCGCAATCACTTCGTCTCGTTCATTTCCCTGACCTCGATGATCGGCCTCGCCCTGGGCGTGGTGGTCATGATCGTGGTGCTCTCGGTCATGAACGGTTTCGACCACGAGATGCGTACCCGCGTGCTCGGCATGATTCCCCATGCCACGCTCGAGAGCGGCCAGCCGCTTGACGACTGGCCTGCGCTTGCACAACAAGTAAAGCAGAATCCGCAGGTGGTGGCGGTAGCGCCCTTCACCCAGATGCAGGGCCTGCTGACCCATGAAGGCAAGGTGCAGAAGGTGCTGCTCAACGGCATCGACCCGGCCCGCGAGCGCGAGGTGTCGATCATCGACAACTTCGTCCAGCAAGGCCGTCTCGACCAGCTGGCACCGGGCGAGTGGGGCATCATGATCGGCGACAAGGCCGCCGCCAAGCTGGGTGTGGCCATCGGCGACAAGCTGACCTTCGTCGCCCCCGAGGTCAGCGTGACCCCGGCCGGCATGTTCCCGCGCATGAAGCGCTTTACCGTGGTCGGTACCTTCCACGTGGGCGCCGGCGAAATCGACGGTTACCTGGGCCTGACCAACATCAGCGACCTGTCCCGCCTGCACCGCTGGAAACCGAACCAGGTGCAAGGCCTGCGGCTGAAGTTCGACGACCTGTTCCAGGCGCCGCGCGTGGCCTGGTCTATCGCCCAGCAGCTGGGCGAGCAGGAGTTCTACAGCCGTGACTGGACCCGCACCCATGGCAACCTTTACCAGGCGATCCGCATGGAAAAGGCCATGATCGGCCTGCTGTTGCTGCTGATCGTGGCGGTGGCGGCGTTCAACATCATTTCCACCCTGGTGATGGTGGTCAATGACAAGCGCGGCGACATCGCGATCCTGCGCACCCTCGGCGCCACGCCTGGGCAGATCATGGCCATCTTCATGGTGCAGGGTACGGTGATCGGGGTGATCGGCACCTTGATCGGCGCCGGCGTCGGCATTCTTGCCGCGCTCAACGTGAGTGCGGCGATTGCCGGCATCGAGAAGCTGATCGGGCACAAGTTCCTCAACGCCGACGTGTATTTCATTGATTACCTGCCGTCGCAGATCATGGCCAATGACGTGTACATGGTCTGTGCCGCGGCGCTGGTCCTGAGTTTCTTCGCCACCCTGTACCCGGCCTGGCGTGCGGCCCGCACCCAGCCTGCAGAGGCGCTACGTTATGAGTGAGTCGCGCATGAGTGATAAAGCCGTTCTGAGTTGCCGCAACCTGGGCAAGTCCTACGACGAGGGCCCGGAGTCGGTGCAGGTGCTGTCTGGCTTGCAGCTGGAGTTGCACCCGGGTGAACGCGTGGCCATCGTCGGCAGCTCGGGCTCTGGCAAGAGCACCTTGCTCAACCTGCTTGGCGGCCTCGATACGCCTACCCAGGGCAGTGTCTGGCTGGCGGGCGAGGAGCTGTCGGCCCTGGGTGAGCGCGCGCGTGGCCTGTTGCGCAACCGGGCACTGGGTTTCGTCTACCAGTTCCACCACCTGCTGCCTGAGTTCACCGCCATGGAGAACGTGTGCATGCCGCTGTTGATCGGCCGCACCGCCATCCCCGAGGCGCGTGAGCGCGCCGAGGCCCTGCTCAAGCGCGTCGGCCTTGGCCACCGCCTGCACCACAAGCCTGCCGAGTTGTCCGGCGGTGAGCGCCAGCGTGTGGCGATCGCCCGCGCCTTGGTCAACCGCCCGGGCCTGGTGATGCTCGACGAACCGACCGGCAACCTCGACCACCACACCGCCCAAGGCATCCAGGAACTGATGCAGGAGCTGTCCAGCGCTTCGCGTACCGCGTTCCTGGTGGTGACCCACGACCTCAACCTGGCGCGCCAGATGGACCGTGTGTTGAAACTCGACGACGGTCACCTGGTGGCGATCTGAGCCGCTTGCACGGGGTGGCCTGAGCCGCCCCGCAACTCTTTCATTGGGTGTTTTACATGTTCAGACCCTTGCCCTTGTTCATTGGTGCTCGCTACACCCGTGCCAAGCGCCGCAACCATTTCATCTCGTTCATCTCGATGACCTCGATGATCGGCCTGTCGCTGGGCGTGCTGGCGATGATCGTGGTGCTGTCGGTAATGAACGGCTTCCAGCGCGAGATGAGCTCGCGCATCCTCGGCCTGGTGCCCCATGCCAGTATCCTTGGCGTGCAGCCGCTGGATGACTGGCGCACCGTCGCCGATGCCGCGCTGAAGGACCCGGCGGTGATGGCCGCGGCGCCAATCACCGAAATGGAAGGCATGCTCTCTTACAAGGGCGCGATGCAGCCGATCCAGGTCAGCGGCATCGACCCGGCAGAGGAAGGCAAGGTTTCCATTGTCGGCCAGCATATTGTCCAGGGCCGCCTGGAGGACCTGAAACCAGGTGAGTTTGGCGTGGTGCTCGGTGAACTGAGCGCGCGGCGTTTTCGCTTGAACACGGGCGACAAGCTGACCCTGATCGTGCCGGAAATCAGCAAGGCGCCGGGTGGCATCACCCCGCGCATGCAGCGCCTGACCGTGGTCGGTATCTTCAAAGTCGGTGCAGAGCTGGATGGCTCCCAGGCGTACATTCACGTCGCCGATGCGGGCGAAATGCAGCGTTGGGCGCCGGGCCAGGTACAAGGCGTGCGGCTCAAGCTGCATGACCTGTATGCGGCGCCGCAGGTGTCCAAAGCCATCGCGGCCGGCCTGGGCGATGCCTACCGTGCCGATGACTGGTCGCACACCCAGGGCAGCCTGTTCAGCGCCATGAAGATGGAAAAGACCATGATCGGCCTGCTGCTGATGATGATCATCGCAGTGGCGGCGTTCAACATCATTGCCACGTTGGTGATGGTGGTGAATGACAAAGGGCCGGATATCGCCATCCTGCGCACCCTGGGTGCCACGCCTGCGCAGATCATGGGTACGTTCATGGTCCAGGGCAGCTTGATCGGTATTGTCGGGACCTTGATCGGCGGTGTGCTGGGGGTGATTGCCGCGTTCAATGTCAGCCAGATCGTTGGCTGGCTGGAGCGGGTCAGCGGCCAGCATATCTTCACCTCGGACGTGTACTTCATCAGCAGCCTGCCGTCGGAACTGCAGTGGGGCGATGTGGTGATCATCTGTGCGGCGGGGTTGGTGATGAGCTTCTTGGCGACCATTTACCCGGCGTATCGGGCATCCCAGGTGCAGCCGGCGATTGGCCTGGCGGTTTGAAACGTTGATTCGCGTTCATTGTAGGAGCAGCCTTGTGCTGCGAAGAGGCCAGTGGCGATACCGCCCGCGATATCGCCGAAGCCCAGCACATGCTGGAGATCCGTCGCCACCGTGTGTTCAAGCTGAAGATCGGCGCCAACCCGGTGGAGCAAGACCTCAAGCACG
>NZ_JAPFCE010000062.1:0-30335 GCF_026240895.1 Pseudomonas sp. DCB_AW | reverse complement strand
GGCACAAGGCCGCTCCCACAGGGAAGTGCATTCCTGCTGTGGGAGCGGCCTTGTGCCGCGATGGGCTGCAAAGCAGCTCCTTTGGCGTTTTGTATACAAAATTGCTTGATCCAAGGCACCCAATAGACAAAACGCATGGCCTTGGCCGTGCCTTTTGTGCTGGCGTCTGAGAAAATGCCCGCACTTTTTTGCCGGATGCCGACATGACTGCCCTGAAGAACGATCGTTTCCTGCGTGCACTGCTCAAGCAACCCGTAGACGTCACCCCGGTCTGGATGATGCGCCAGGCTGGCCGTTACCTGCCGGAGTACCGCGCCAGCCGTGCCAAGGCCGGTGACTTCATGAGCCTGTGCATGAACCCGCAGTTCGCCTGCGAGGTTACCCTGCAGCCGCTGGACCGCTACCCACTGGACGCGGCGATCCTGTTCTCGGACATCCTCACCATCCCCGATGCCATGGGCCTTGGCCTGTACTTCGAAACCGGCGAAGGCCCGCGCTTCAAGAAAGTCATCAGCACCCCGGCCGACATCGAGGCACTGCCGATCCCTGATCCGCAGAAGGACCTGGGCTACGTGATGGACGCCGTCAGCACCATCCGTCGCGAGCTCAACGGCCGTGTACCGCTGATCGGCTTCTCGGGCAGCCCATGGACCCTGGCCACTTACATGGTCGAAGGCGGTTCGTCCAAGGACTTCCGCAAGACCAAGGCCATGGCCTACGACAACCCGCAAGCCCTGCACCTGTTGCTGGACAAGCTTGCCCAGTCGGTCACCAGCTACCTCAACGGCCAGATCCTGGCCGGTGCCCAGGCTGTGCAGATCTTCGACACCTGGGGCGGCAACCTGTCGGCGGCGGCCTACCAGGAGTTCTCGCTGGCCTACATGCGCAAGATCGTCAGCGGGCTGATCCGCGAGCACGACGGGCGCAAGGTGCCGGTCATTCTGTTCACCAAAAACGGCGGCATGTGGCTGGAAAGCATCGCCGAAGCCGGTGCCGATGCACTGGGCCTGGACTGGACCTGCGAGATCGGCGATGCCCGCCGCCGTGTCGGTGACAAGGTTGCGCTGCAAGGCAACATGGACCCGACCGTGCTGTACGCCAAGCCCGAAGCCATCCGCAAGGAAGTGGCGCGTATTCTGGCCAGCTACGGCAAGGGCACCGGCCATGTGTTCAACCTCGGCCACGGTATTACCCCGGAAGTCGACCCAGAGCACGCGGGTGCGTTCATCAACGCCGTGCACGAGTTGTCGGCGCAATACCACCAGTGATTTGATGCACTGCACAAAAAACCCGGCCTTGATGCCGGGTTTTTTGTATTAAGTTTGAATTCAGCGATCGTCGTTAATCTGGTCCCATCGAAACCGAAACAGGACCTGATTCCCATGAAAGCTCGTTACCTCGCCCTGATCCTCGCCCCTTTGTTCAGCACCGCTGCACTGGCCGCTGGTTATACCGGCCCAGGTGCCCAGTCGGTCACTACTGTCGCCGCCGCCAACGACGCAGCCGATGACACCCCGGTGGTGCTGCAGGGTTATGTGACCAAGAAGATCAACAACGACGACAAGTACGAATTCAAGGACAACACCGGCACCATCACCGTCGAGATCGACGATGAGGACCTGCCACCGACCCCGTTCAACGACAAGACCAAGGTCAAGCTGACCGGCGAGGTGGAGAAGCACCTGATGAGCCGTGAAGTGGATGTGGATATCGTCGAGATCATCAACTGATCCGAGGCCCCTTTCGCGGGTAAACCCGCTCCCACAGGATTGCACTACCCTTGAGGCCAGCGCCATACCTGTGGGAGCGGGTTTACCCGCGAATGGCCTCAAGCCGTTTTCGGCTGAAGCTTGCTCAGGCGCAACGCCACCAGCAACGCCACGGCCAACAGGCTGCCGATGAACAGCCCGATGCCATTCCACCCCCATGCATGCCAGAACACCCCACCTGCCGTCCCGGCCACACTCGACCCCGCGTAATAGCAGAACAGGTACAGCGACGAAGCCTGCCCTTTGGCCTTCAACGCCCGCCGCCCGATCCAGCTGCTGGCCACCGAGTGGGCACCGAAGAAGCCAAAGGTGAACACCAGCATGCCGAGAATCACCATCAGCAGCGGGCTGGCCAAGGTCATCAGCAAGCCGCCCGCCATCACCACGATACTGACCCAGAACACCTTGCGCCGCCCCAGCTTGTCCGCCAGTGCGCCGACCTGCGCAGAGCTGTAGATACCCGACAGGTACACCACCGACAACAAGCCGACCAACGCCTGGTTCATGTGATAAGGCCCTGCCAGCAGGCGGTAGCCGATGTAGTTGAACAGCGTGACGAAGGCGCCCATCAGCAGGAATGCCTCGAGGAACAGCCAAGGCAGCCCGGCGTCCTTGAAGTGCATGACGAAGCCGTCCAGCAGGCTGCGTGGGTTAACGGCCTGCGGGCGGAAGTTGCGTGATTCGGGCAGGACCTTCCAGAACACCAGCGCCGCGACCAGTGCCAGGCCGCCGATGGTCAGCATCGCCGTGTGCCAGCTGACGAAGTCGATCAGTACCCCGGTAATGAGGCGCCCGCACATGCCGCCGATGGCATTGCCGCCGATGTACAGGCCCATGGCCAGGCCGATGTGCTGCGGGTGGATCTCTTCGCTCAGGTAAGTCATGGCCACCGCCGCCAGGCCGCTCAACGACAGGCCGACCAGTGCACGTGTCGCCAATACCGCTTCCCAGGTCGGCATCACCGCGCTGGCCAAGGTCGACAGGGCCGCGCACACCAGCGCAAACACCATCACCGGCTTGCGCCCGATGCGGTCGGAGATCGGCCCGGTGATCAACAGGCCGAACGCCAGCATGGCAGTCGACACCGACAACACCAGGCTGCTCTGTGCCGCGTTGATGGAAAACTCCTGCGACAGCAGGGGCATCATCGGCTGCACGCAGTACAGCAGGGCGAAGGTGGCAAAGCCGCCGCTGAACAGGGCCAGCACGGTCTTCATGAAGGCGGGGGTGCCTTTCTCGATCCACATTTCGTTAAGGGGGGCAGGTTCTGGGTCGACGGGAAGGGGAGCTACAGCAGTTTTCACGGGCGGGTACCTCTGGCGCAATGAAAAAAGCATATAGCTGGCTAATGATTAGATCCAATATATTGTTCGACCTATTTAAGACGTTTAGCGACTTGTTTGGAGCCGATCATGGAACTGCGCCATCTGCGTTACTTCATTGCTGTGGCAGAAGAGCTGCACTTTGGCCGCGCGGCCCAGCAGCTGGGTATTTCGCAGCCCCCGTTGAGCCAGCAGATCCAGGCGCTGGAGCAGGAGCTGGGTGCCCGTTTGTTCGACCGTACCAATCGTCGGGTCGAATTGAGCGAGGCGGGGCGGTTGTTCTTGGAAGAAGCACGCCAGGTGTTGGCACAGGTGGAGAAGGCAGCCGATGTGGCGCGCAGGGCGCAACTTGGCGAGCTCGGCGAAATGAAGATCGGCTTTACCTCGTCGGCGCCGTTCACCTCGAAAATCCCCAAGGCAATCCATGCCTTTCGTCAGCGCTTCCCGGCCGTGCACCTGAACCTCAAGGAGTTGAGCAGCCGTGATGTGGCTGAAGCGGTGTTTGACGAGTCCATCGAGGTGGGGCTGATGCGGCCCATGCCGTTGCCGGAGGGCCTGGTGGCGACCGAGCTGTTTCGCGAGCCGCTGGTGGCCGTGATCAATGCCTCGCACCCCTTGGCCGTGGGCACGGAGCAGGGGGTGCACATGGCCTCCCTGGCGCATGAGCCGTTCGTGTTCTTTCCGCGCAGCTATGGCAGTGGGCTGCATGCGCAATTGCTCAGCCTGGCGCGGCACGCCGGGTTCAGCCCGCATTTTGCTCAGGAGGCGGGGGAGGCGATGACCATCATCGGCCTGGTGTCGGCGGGGCTAGGGGTTTCGGTATTGCCGGCCTCGTTCCAGCGCATGCGCATCGAGGGGGTGGTGTACCGCACCTTGCTGGATGAAGGCGCGATGACCGCAGTATGGCTGGTGCAGCGCGAACACGGCAGCTCAGCGATGGCCAAGGCGTTTGCCGAGCTATTGACCGGGCAGGTCACGAAGCCTTCGTAGGCGCGCTCGGGCATCGCGATCAGTTCGCTATCATCACCCGACAATTGCCGCTGGCCTTAGCTGGCGAGCCACCACATACTCGGGCATTCGTTGATACACGGAGTTCTCTCATGCGGCGCGTGGTGTTCAATCAGAAAGGTGGCGTGGGCAAGTCGAGCATCGCTTGTAACCTGGCGGCGGTCAGTGCCAGCGAAGGTTACCGGACCTTGTTGATCGACCTGGATGCCCAGGCAAACTCGACTCAGTACCTCACCGGCCTGACGGGTGAAGATATCCCCATGGGGATCGCCGATTTCTTCAAGCAAAGCCTGTCCAGCGGGCCCTTCAGCAAGAAGAACAAGGTCGATATCTACGAAACGCCGTTCGACAACCTGCATGTGGTGACGGCCACCGCCGAGCTGGCTGACCTGCAGCCCAAGCTTGAGGCCAAGCACAAGATCAACAAGCTGCGTAAGTTGCTCGACGAGTTGGACGAGGATTACGAGCGGATCTACATCGACACGCCGCCGGCGCTGAATTTTTATGCGGTTTCTGCGCTTATCGCGGCCGATCGCGTGCTCATCCCCTTCGATTGCGACAGCTTCTCGCGCCAGGCTCTGTACGGCTTGCTGGCGGAAATCGAAGAGCTCAAAGATGACCACAATGAGGACCTGCTGGTCGAGGGCATCGTGGTCAACCAGTTTCAGTCCCGCGCCAGCCTGCCCCAGCAGATGCTCGACGAACTGCTGGCCGAAGGCCTGCCGGTGCTACCGGTTTACCTGGGCAGTTCGGTGAAGATGCGCGAGTCGCACCACGCCAGCTTGCCGCTGATTCACCTGGAACCACGGCACAAGCTGACCCAGCAGTTTGTGGCGTTGCATTCGTTGTTGGAAGAAAACGCTTAGGGGTTGAAGGGTAGGGCGTGAGCGTTGTGGTGGGGCAGAGACCGAGCGCCGCCCGCGCGGCGCTCGGTCTTACAGGCACAGAAAACCTCAAGGCAAACACCTTCCAGGCATCACGATGAACAGCTGATTTCCAGGTGCTTGCCCCACTCCGGCGGCCGCTGGGCGTATGCCTGCATCCCGGCCTGCTCCTCGAACGGCCGGCTCAGCACCTGGTGCAGCCGGCGCACTTCACTGTAATCCCCGGCCTCGGCCGCTTCGATGGCCTTCTGCGCCAGGTAGTTGCGCAGCACGTACAGCGGGTTCACCGCATGCATGCGTTCACGCCGCCCTTCGCCGTTGCCGGCCTCACGCGCGCAGCGGGCAAGGTAGTCTGTGCCCCAGGCATCGAATGCCAGCAGGTCGATGAAGTCGTCGCGGACGACATTCAGCGCTTCGGCGACCGGCTGTTCACCCAGCTTGCGGAAGAACAGGGTGTAGTCCACGCCGCCCTTTTGCATGCATTGCAGCAGGCGCTCGACCAGGGCGAGGTCTTCATCCTCGGCGGTCGTTAGGCCCAGGCGCCTGCGCATGAGGTCCAGGTA
Organism: Pseudomonas sp. DCB_AW; assembly: GCF_026240895.1. Classification (NCBI taxonomy): domain Bacteria; kingdom Pseudomonadati; phylum Pseudomonadota; class Gammaproteobacteria; order Pseudomonadales; family Pseudomonadaceae; genus Pseudomonas; species Pseudomonas sp. DCB_AW. The sequence continues at coordinate 24,789 of NZ_JAPFCE010000062.1, read as the reverse complement.
ATGCGCCTGGTACAACGGCAAGAACAGCCCCAGCGCCTCTTTGAGCGGTTCCACTTCGATCACCGTGGTCAGCGCCTGGGCCAGCGCACTGAGGTTCCAGTGGGCGATAGGCACTTGGTTGCTGTAGCTGTAGCGGCCACGGTCGTCGGAGTGGTTGCAGATGAAGTTGGCGTCGAAGTCGTCGAGGAAGGCAAAAGGGCCGAAATCGAAGGTGATGCCGAGGATCGACATGTTGTCGGTGTTCATCACCCCGTGGCAGAAACCATAGGCTTGCCAACGGGCAATCAGCTCGGCGTTGCGCTCGACGATCGTGCGGAACATGGCCAGGTAGGGCTGTTCGGCCTCGCGGCACTCGGGGTAGTGCTGTTCCAGCACATGGTCGATCAGCACGCGCTGTTGCTCGGGCTGGCGGGTGTAGTAGAAGTACTCGAAATGGCCGAAGCGCACATGGCTCTGTGCCAGGCGCGTGAGCATGGCCGCGCTTTCGCGGCTTTCACGCCAAACCGCGGTGCTCGAACCGATCACGCACAACGCCCGGCTGGTCGGGATGCCCAGGGCGTGCAGGGCTTCGGAGGCGAGGAACTCGCGGATCGACGAGCGCAGCACGGCGCGGCCGTCGCCCATGCGCGAATACGGGGTCTGGCCAGCGCCTTTGAGGTGCAGGTCCCAATGTTCGCCCGCATCGTTCAGCACTTCGGCCAGCAACAGGCCACGGCCATCGCCCAGGCGCGGGTTGTACGAGCCAAACTGGTGGCCGGAGTAGACCATCGCGCGTGGGTCGGCTTCTTCCCAGAGCTTGTGGCCGCTGAACAACTCGGCGAACACCGACAAGTCGGCTTGCGCGGGGTCGAGGTCGAGCAGGGCCATGGCCGACTCGCTTGCCACCACCAGGCGCGGGTCTGCGATAGGTTCGGGCAGGACCTGGGTGGAGAACGCATCGCCCAGGCGGGCGAAGCGGTTGTCGAAGCTGAGTTGGTCGAGGGCTTTCACGGGTTGCTCCTGGAAATCGGTGCCAAGGGGGCCGCTTCGCGGCCCATCGCAGGCAAGCCAGCTCCTACCGGATCAGCGCTGAGCTTGGGGCTGGCGCAGCCCCTGTAGGAGCTGGCTTGCCTGCGATCGAGGGCGCAGCCCTCGCAAGGATTCAGAACAGAATACGGTATTCGAGCCCCTTTATACCGCTTCAGTGCCATCCGATTTCGGCTGCTCCAGCGGAATCAACTGCTGCTTGCCACCCTTCTGATCCATCAAGAACACCTCGACCTGGCGTACCGAGATCTTGATGTTATGCGCCTTGAACTCGCGATTGATGTACCGGTTGATCTCGTCCAGCGTCGGGTTACGGTCGCCCAAGTCACGCACGTGCATGCGCAGTTCGTGGTCCAGCGAGCTTTCGCCGAAGTTGAGGAAGTACACGATCGGCTCGGGGTCCTTGAGTACCCGCGGGTTCTCATGGGCACCCTTGAGCAGCAGGTCGCGCACCAGGTCGAGGTCGGAGCCGTAGTCGATGCCCAGCTTCAAGGTCACCCGGGTGACCGTGTCGGTCAGCGACCAGTTGATCAACTGGCCGGTGATGAAGGTCTTGTTGGGGACGATGATGTCCTTGCGGTCGAAGTCGGTGATGGTGGTGGCGCGGATGCGGATCTTGCTCACCGTGCCGGACAGGTTGCCGATGGTGATGGTGTCGCCGATGCGCACCGGGCGCTCGAACAGGATCATGATGCCGGAGATGAAGTTGGCGAAAATCTCCTGCATGCCGAAGCCCAGGCCAACCGACAAGGCCGCTACCAGCCACTGCAGCTTGTCCCAGCTCACCCCGAGGGTCGACAGGGTACTGACGATGCCGATACCGACGATGGTGTACGAGAGCAGCGTGGTGGTGGCGTAGGCGCTGCCTTGGGCCAGGTTCAGGCGTGACAGCACCAGCACCTCGAGCAAGCCCGGCAAGTTGCCGGCCAGGGCGAAGGTGATGCCGACGATCACCAGCGCGCCGAGCAGGTCGCCCAGGCTGATGGGCACCATGCTGGCGGCAGTGCCGGTGCCACTGGTGTATTCGTACAGGGTGAAGTTGTTGAGGTAGGCGAACACCGAGATCAGGTCCGACCACACCCAGTACAGGCCGGCAATGAAACCACCCAGCAAGGCCAGGCGGATCAGGCGCAGCGACTGTTGGTTGACCTGCTCGATGTCCAGCGTCGGCTCTTCGGTGATGACTTCGCCATCCAGGCCTTCTTTGGCCGCTGCGCGTTTGCTCAGGGCGCGCTGGTAGGCCAGGCGCCGTGCTGCCACCGACAGGCCCCGCACGAACGCCGCTTCAATCACCAGCCAGAACAGCAGCAGGTACAGGGTGTAGATCAGCCGGTCGGTCAGCTTCAGCGCGGTGTAGTAGTAGCCGAAGCACACTGCGACGAACAAGGCGATCGGCAGGGCGGTGAACGCCACGCCGACGGCCTTGCGGAACAGCGACGTGTCGCGGTGCGCCGGGCTGCTCAGCAGCAGGCGGCTGAGCAGCCAGGCCATCAGCGCGTAGCAGGTCAGCACCACGCCGATGCCGAGTACATCATCGGCCAGTGCCGAAGGCTGGTGCTCGGCAACCGCCACCACGCCGACCAGTGCCAGCACCACGGTACCCAGCCTGCGCACCCAGCCCCGGAGGAATTCGACCTGCGGCTTGTGCCAACGGAAGTGCACTTCTGCCACGCCGCCAGGGGCGAGGATGCGGTAGGCGGTGTAGAACACCAGCCAGGCCTGGGCCAACTGCCACAGCGCCGCGCCGAGGTTGGCGTTTTGCCCGCGGGCGTCGATCTGCAGGGCATAGCTGCACAGGGCCAGGCCCAGGCTTACCGGCATCGCCAACAGAATGTTGATCAGGATGGCCTGGGGCGTGTGCCACTGGCTGTCCCGGCGGAAGTGGCCGATGTCCTGGTGGACCTTGCTCAAGCGCAGGTAGAGGTATTTGCGCCGCCACAACAGGGCGCCAATCACCAGTAGTAGCGGCAAGAACAGCAGCGGGCGCTGGCTCAAGCCATCGGCCAGCTCCTTGAGGCCTGAGCCCCAGGGCAGGTCGGCGACCTGGCTGGCAAAGCGCTCCGGCACATAGCGCAGCCAGTCCCAGTCCAGCGGCTTGTTGCTGGGGATCCAGAACATCTGCTCGTCGAGGGTGGTGCGCAGGCCTTGGGCCGTGCCCAGCAGCTGCTTCTGGTTGAGCTGCAAGGTGATCGATTCGTTGAGCAGCGCCGACAGTTCGCGGTTCAGGCGCTCCAGCAGGTCGGTGCGGGTGATCGCCACTTCCAGCAGGGCCTTGCGCAGTTGCGGCGTGACGTCTTCCGGCGGCTGGTTGGCCAGCAGCTTGTCGACATAGGTGACCGGGCTGCTCATCTGCTCGCGCTGCTGGTTGATTTCGAACTGGTAAAGGCGGGTGTCGGCGATCTGGTCGGCGAGGTCGCGGTCGACCTTCAGGTGCGGCAGGGTCTGCTTCTGCTTGTAGAGGATCTTGGACAGCAACAGGCTGCCCTTGAGCACGTTGATCTGCTCGTCCAGGGCCTGGTCGGCCTGGGTCAGGCTGTCGAGCTGCTGTTTGGTGCGCAGGTTCTGCTGGGTCAGCTCGTTGAGCCGGTCGGTGCTTTTCAGCAGGTAGTCGGACAGCTTGAGGTTGATCGTGCTTTCGGTGGCCAACAGGCTGCTGCCGCCGGCCTTCCGGGCTTCGATCGACTGCTGGGTGACTGCTTCCTGGGATTGGGCCAGTCGCTTGTCGTTGATCAGCGTCTGCAGGTCCTGGATCTCCTGCTCCAGGCGTGCGGCGCGCTCGATCAGCAAGTCGTGGCGGGCATTGCCAAGGTCTTGCAGCAGGCTGTTGCCGGCCAGCTCCTGGCGGCGCAGCAGGGTCAGCGCGTTGAGCGAAGCGAGCTCGGCACTGAGCTGGTTGCGCTGGTCGGCGTTGAGCGCCTTGCCGTTGTCCTTGCCAGATTTGAGGGCGTTGTTGATTTGCTGGGAGCGGGCCTGGCTGTTGCTGATCTCGGCCTGGGCGCGCTCTGGGCGAGTCTGGGAATTGATGATCAGGCTGTTGGCTTCGGACAGCGCCTTTTGCAGCTCGCCTTGCAGGGTGCTGCGCTCGCTGAGCAGTTGCTCCAGCTGGGGCACCGAGAGGGTGGCATAGCGCTGGGCGACAGGCTGCGGCTTGCTCTCCTTGAGCCGGGCCAATTCTTTTTGGCTGTCGCTGGTTTCTTTCGGTGCGCCGGCCAGCTGTTGCTTCAGCGCGGCCAACTTGCGCTCGTTGTCTTCCTTGGTGGCCAGCAGGCTCAGGGTTTGTTCGAGCACCTGCTGCAGGGCCTTCTGATCGGCCTCGGGCAGCTTGCGCTCGGCGATCTTGTCGAGGCTGTGCTGGATGCTGGCGGTGGTCGGCGCTTCGGCCGCGGCGTTCGCGGTGGCCGCGAACGAGAGGGACAAGCACAGCCCGAGCAGGGCTGTGCGAAGGTACACGCGCAGGGACATAGGCAGACTACATTGTGGATCAGGCAGAAACGGAGTTTAGAGGAACAATCCTGGTCCGGGTCGCGTTCCTTCGGGGAATCTGACGCCCACTTTCTGGACATTGTTCCCGTCCATGGTCGCCACGGTCCAGATCGTGCCATGCCATTCGACCTGGTCGCCTACTACTGGAGCGCCTCCGACCTTTTGTCGGATGAACTGTGCCAGCGGCATTTTCGCGTCCAGGCCGTCGAGTTTCAGGCCGTAAAGTGCGGCCACGGCGCCCAGTTCGGCATCGCCTTCGAGCACGAAGTCGCCGAAGAAACGCAGGTCCAGGCCGCGTTGCGGCGCCTGGCTGAACAGCTTGCCCAGCGCGGGCAGGTTATGTTCGTGGCCGATCACGCAGAGCATGTCGCCCACCTCAAGCACCGTACTGCCCGACGGGTGCAGCAGTTGTTCGCCACGGAACAGTGCGGCAATCCGCGTGCCTTCGGGCATCTTCAGCTCGCGCAGGGCCGCGCCGATGCACCATTTTTCGGCGCCCAGGCGGTAGACGAACAGCTCCCACTCGCTGGTGATGTGCACTTCCAGCGCCGAGCGGGAGATCGGCGCTGGGTCTGGCGGTACCGTGACCTTCAGCAGCTTGGCCATCCACGGCAGGCTGGTGCCCTGCACCAGCAGCGACACCAGCACGATGAAGAACGCCAGGTTGAAGAACAGCTGCGCATCGGGCAGCCCGGCCATCAGCGGGAACACCGCCAGAATGATCGGTACCGCGCCGCGCAGGCCGACCCAGGAAATAAAGCCCTTCTCGCGGCCATGGAAGGCCTTGAACGGCAGCAACGCGGCGACCACCGACAGCGGGCGTGCAATGAGGATCATCCACAGTGCCAGGCCCAGGGCCGGCAGGGCGATCGGCAGCAGGTCATGCGGCGTGACCAACAGGCCCAGCACCAGGAACATGCCGATCTGCGCCAGCCAGGCCATGCCGTCGAGCATGTGCAGGATGCCGTGGCGGCTGCGGATCGGTTTGTTGCCCAATACCAGGCCGCACAGGTACACGGCGAGGAAGCCGCTGCCATGCAGGGCGTTGGTCAGCGAGAACACCACCAGGCCGCCCGCCACCACCAGGATCGGGTACAGGCCACCGGCCAGGTTGATTCGGTTGACCAGTTGCAGCATCAGCCAGCCGCCGCCCAGGCCCAGCAGGCCACCGATGCCGAACTCGCGCAGCAGGTGGGTCAGCAGGCTCCAGTGCAGCCCGGTCTGGCCGCTGGCGATCATGTCGATCAGGGTGACGGTGAGGAACACTGCCATCGGGTCGTTGCTGCCCGACTCGATCTCCAGCGTAGCGGTGACCCGTTCGTTCAGGCCTTTGCCGCCCAGCAGCGAGAACACCGCCGCGGCGTCGGTGGAGCCGACGATGGCGCCGATCAGCAGTCCCTGGATCAGGCTCAGGTTGAACAGCCACGCCGCTACCAGGCCGGTGAGGGCGGTGGTGATCATCACTCCGACCGTGGCCAGCGACAACGCCGGCCACAACGCCACGCGGAAGCTGGCCACGCGGGTGCGCAGGCCGCCGTCGAGGAGGATTACCGCCAGTGCCAGGTTGCCCACCAGGTAGGCGGTCGGGTAGTTGTTGAAGATGATGCCGCCACCGTCCACGCCGGCGACCATGCCGACGGCGAGAATGATGACCAGAATAGGGATGCCCAGGCGAGAGGACAGCGAACTGACCAGGATACTTGCACCCACCAGCAATGCGCCGATCAGAAACAGGCTGTTGATGGTGCTGGCATCCAAAGGCAGGTACTCCGGGATATCGCGGGAAGGGGGCTTGACTGGCAAGTCGCGTGCCAACTGATTCTAACCTGATGAATTGGCAGCATGTAAAGCGTTTCTGCAGATGAAAAAAAGGCACCGCGAGGGGTGCCTTCTTTTGTGTTGCCTGGGCGGGCCCTTTCGCGGGTAAACCCGCTCCCACAGGTACTGCACAGTTTTCAAGAACTGCGCGAACCCTGTGGGAGCGGCTTCAGCCGCGAAGAGGCCAGGGCTGGCTTACGCTTGCTTCACTTCACGCATCGGCTTGCCTTTGACCGGCGCACCGTTGGCCACGTAGTACTTGGCCGTGCTGCGCGGCAGTGGCTTGCGGTTGCGGATCTTGTCCGCGATTTTCTCGGCGATCATGATCGTGGTGGCGTTGAGGTTGCCCGTGATGATGATCGGCATGATCGACGCATCGACCACACGCAGGCCCTGCATGCCATGCACGCGGCCTTCACCATCGACCACCGCCATGTCGTCGGTGCCCATCTTGCACGAGCAGGACGGGTGGAAGGCGGTTTCGGCGTGCTCGCGGATGAACTTGTCCAGTTGCTCGTCGGTTTGTACGTCGGCGCCCGGGCTGATCTCGCGACCACGGTACGGGTCCAGCGCCGGCTGGGCCATGATTTCGCGGGTCAGGCGGATGCCGTCGCGGAATTCCTGCCAGTCCTGCTCGGTGGCCATGTAGTTGAACAGGATGCTCGGGTGCTGGCGTGGGTCTTTCGACTTGGCCTGGATGCGCCCACGGCTTGGCGAACGCATCGAACCCATGTGCGCCTGGAAGCCATGTTCCTTCACGCCATTGGAGCCGTTGTAGTTAATCGCGACCGGCAGGAAGTGGTACTGGATGTTCGGCCACTCGAATTCAGGGCGGGTGCGGATGAAACCACCGGCCTCGAACTGGTTGCTGGCGCCGATGCCGGTGCCATTGAACAGCCACTCGGCGCCGATGGCCGGTTGGTTCCACCACAGCAGCGACGGGTACAGCGACACCGGCTGGGTGCACGCGTACTGCAGGTACAGCTCGAGGTGGTCCTGCAGGTTTTCGCCAACGCCCGGCAGGTCATGCACGACCGGGATGTCGAGGCTTTCCAGCAGGGCGCGTGGGCCGACGCCGGAGCGCTGCAGCAGTTGCGGCGAAGCGATGGCGCCGGAGCTGACGATGACTTCCTTGCGGGCACGGGCTTCGACGCGCTCTTCGCTGTCGCCGACCAGGTAGGTCACGCCCACGGCACGCTTGCCGTCGAACAGCACGCGGTCGCTCAGGGCATGGGTGACGATGGTCAGGTTCGGGCGCTTCTTGGCCTGGTCCAGGTAGCCGCGCGCGGTGCTGGAACGGCGGCCGTTCTTGGTCACCGAACGGTCCATCGGGCCGAAGCCTTCCTGCTGGTAGCCGTTGAGGTCTTCGGTGCGCGGGTAACCGGCTTGCACGCCGGCCTCGACCATGGCGTGGAACAGCGGGTTGTTGCCAGCCTTGGGCGTGGCGACGCTGACCGGGCCTTCGCCACCGTGGTAGTCGTTGGGGCCGATGTCGCGGGTTTCCGCTTTGCGGAAGTACGGCAGGCAGTCCAGGTAGGTCCAGTCTTCCAGGCCTGGCAGTTCTGCCCAGCCGTCGAAGTCCATGGCGTTACCGCGGATGTAGCACATGCCGTTGATCAGCGAAGAGCCCCCCAGGCCCTTGCCGCGGCCACATTCCATGCGGCGGCCGTCCATGTGCGGCTCTGGGTCGGTCTCGTAGGCCCAGTTGTAGCGGCGGCCCTGCAGCGGGAAGGCCAGGGCGGCTGGCATCTGGGTGCGGAAGTCGAAGCGGTAGTCGGGGCCACCGGCTTCCAGCAGCAGTACGGTGACGCTGGCGTCTTCGGTCAGACGAGTGGCCAGGGTGTTACCGGCGGAACCTGCGCCGACGATGATGTAATCGAATTCTTGGGACATTTAAGTACCCTCGTTTGGCGGTGATCAGGGAGCGGGGAACGCCCGTGCGCGCTGGCACGGGCGTGACTACACGCGGTTTAGAAAACCGAGGAGTAGCCGCCCAGCTCGACCTGGACCGACTTGATGCGCGTGTATTGAGCCAGCGAGCTGATACCGTTTTCACGGCCAACGCCCGACTGCTTGTAGCCACCGACCGGCATTTCGGCCGGCGATTCACCCCAGGCGTTGATCCAGCAGATGCCGGCTTCAAGCTTGTGGATGATGCGGTGGGCACGGGTGATGTCGTTGGTGCACACGCCCGCGGCCAGGCCGTATTCGGTGTCGTTGGCGCGGCGGATGACTTCTTCTTCGGTCTCGTAGCTGAGGATGCTCATCACCGGGCCGAAGATTTCTTCCTTGACGATGGTCATGTCGTCGGTGCAGTCGGTGAACACGGTCGGGGCCACGAAGGCACCCTTGGCGAAGTCACCTTCGGTCAGACGCTCGCCACCGCACAGTACGCGGGCACCTTCTTCTTTACCCTTGGCGATGTAACCCAGCACGCTTTCCATGTGCTGGAAGCTGACCAGTGGGCCGAAGTTGGTGTTTTCGTCTTCCGGGTTGCCGGCACGGATGCGGGCAACGCGCTCGGCGATCTTGGCTTCGAAGGCGGCTTTCAGCTCGGCAGGGATGAACACGCGGGTGCCGTTGGTGCACACCTGGCCGGAGCTGTAGAAGTTGGCCATCATCGCGATGTCGGCGGCCTTGTCCAGGTCGGCGTCGGCGCAGATGATCAGTGGCGACTTGCCGCCCAGTTCCATGGTCACTTCCTTGAGCGAGGAGCTCGAGGCGCTGGCCATGACTTTCTTGCCGGTGGTGGTGCCGCCGGTGAAGGAGACTTTTTCGATGCGCGGGTGCTCGGTCAGCCAGGTGCCGACTTCGCGGCCGCTGCCGGTCAGCACGTTGAACACGCCATCAGGCAGGCCGGCTTCGGTGTAGATCTCGGCCAGTTTCAGGGTGGTCAGCGAGGTGACTTCCGACGGTTTGAAGATCATCGCGTTGCCAGCGGCCAGGGCTGGGGCGGATTTCCACAGGGCGATCTGGATCGGGTAGTTCCACGCGCCGATACCGACAGTCACGCCCAGCGGCTCGCGGCGGGTGTAGACGAAGGAGCTTTCACGCAGCGGGATCTGCTCGCCTTCGATGGCCGGCACCAGGCCTGCGTAGTACTCCAGCACGTCGGCGCCGGTGACGATGTCGACGTAGCGGGTTTCGGAGTACGACTTGCCGGTGTCCAGGGTTTCCAGCTGAGCCAGCTCATCGTTGCGCTCGCGCAGGATGTCGACGGCGCGGCGCAGGATGCGCGAACGCTGCATGGCGGTCATCGCAGCCCAGACTTTCTGGCCACGCTCGGCGCTTTCGACGGCTTTTTCGACGTCGGCCTGAGTGGCACGTTGCACGTGCGCGAGGACTTCGCCGTTGGCCGGGTTGATGGCCTCGAAGGTGGCATCGCTGCCAGCGTCGACATAACCACCATCAATGTAGAGTTTTTGCGTTCCGAAACGGGCCATAGTGTCCTCGCAAGTGCAGTGTGTGGTTGGCTAGCGCGTCACGCTCCTGCCGGGTTGGCAACGGCCGTGCGCGGTGGTTCAGAAGCCTGGTCGGTTGTGCCCAGGGACTGCTGTTTAGCCAGTTGTAGATCCATGTATTCGTAAGCGATTCGTATCGCCTGGTCGGTGTCGAAAGCATCTCCCGACAACGCGCCACGCAGCCATAGGCCGTCGATCAGGGCCGCCAGCCCGCGGGCTGCCTTGCGCGCATGGTAAAGCGGCAGGACGCGGCGGAACTGACAGCATAGGTTGGAGTACAAGCGGTGATCGTTGATCCGCTGCAACCTGTGCAAATCGGGCTGGTGCATGCTGGACGCCCAGAAGGCCAACCAGGTTTTCATTGCCGGGCCGTTCACCTGGCTGGCATCGAAGTTGCCCTCGATGATCACTTTCAGGTGGGCACGCGGGCTGTCGTCCGTCAGTGCCTGGCGCCGTGCTGCAACGCCTTCGTTGAGCATGTTCATGATGTAACCCATCGTCGCTGCAATCAGGCCGTTCTTGTCCCGAAAGTAGTGACTGATGATGCCGTTCGACACGCCGGCCAAACGGGCAATGAGCGCAATGCTGGCATCTCCCAGCCCCACCTGATCGACCGCTAGCAGGGTGGCTTCGATCAATTGTTGGCGGCGGATGGGTTGCATACCGACCTTGGGCATCTTGCATTCTCCTCAGGCCTGACAAGCAGACGACAAGCGGCTGACTCGGCGAAGGCCAGTCTATTTTGTTTTGATTGAACGTTCAATCAATAAAGAATAAGCTCTGCGACAATTTGTGCCATTGACAGTTTTTCAGGCTGTTTCGAGCGCACGGATTGACACCCCAGGAAATCGCGTAACCCCCGGAATACAAGGCGTTGACGGGCATGTGCGATGCGAAATGCAGATTCTGCCGAACGGTCATCGACCTGCGGCAGGCCCTTGGAGCGGGCGGGGTGCTCTGTGACGAATGCGCGCACCACGGTGTTGGATGCGGCGTTTTTTGCAGACCACCTGTCTGTTTTTTTGCAACGTATCGATTCGGGATCACGGTTTCCAGGGTGCTTTTATAACACCTGACGCAGTGGGGGTATTCCACCAATTGCTCGGGAAAAGACTGATTAGCCTCCACAGCCGTACTGCCCGGAGCATTCGTGCAATGAGTTCTGCCTCCCTTACCAAACCCCCCGCCGAGAGGGTCCGGGTCAATAGCGTCGTGTTCTACACCTCGGCGTTGCTGATCCTTGCGTTGACTGCCTTGCTTATCGCTGTACCCGAAACTGCAGGCCAAGTGCTGGGCGTGGCCCAGAAGTGGCTGACGCGCACTTTCGGCTGGTACTACATGCTGGTGATCTGCGGATACCTGGTGTTCGTCGTTTACCTGGCCTTCTCCGACTACGGCAAGCTCAAGCTGGGTGGCAAGGATGACCAGCCCGACTTCAGCTACGGCGCCTGGGCCGGCATGCTGTTCTCGTCCGGTATCGGTATTTCGCTGCTGTACTTCGGCGCTTCCGAGCCGCTGGACCACTATTTCAACCCACCGGAAGGCACGCCCGCCAGCCTCGAAGCCGCGCGCCAGGGCCTGCAGCTGACCTTCCTGCACTGGGGCCTGCACGGCTGGGCGATCTACGCCCTGGTCGGCCTGGCCGTGGGTTACTTCGCCTACCGCCACAACCAGCCGCTGGCACTGCGCTCGGCGCTGTATCCGCTGGTGGGTGAGCGTTGGGTCAAGGGCGCTGCCGGCAATGCCGTGGACATATTCGGCATGTTCGTCACCCTGCTGGGCTTGGTCACCAACCTGGGGATCGGCTCGATGCAGGTGTCTTCGGGCCTTGAGTACCTGTTCGGCATGGACCACAGCAAGACCAACTTGCTGGTGGTCATCCTGGTCATGGCCGGCGTTGCTACCGTGGCCGCAGTGTCGGGCGTGGAAAACGGCATCCGCCGTCTGTCCAACCTGAACATCATCCTGTTCAGCGGCCTGTTGATTTTCGTGCTGCTGGGCGGCGAGACCCTGCACCTGCTCAATGGCTTCGTGCAGAACGTCGGCGACTACCTCAATGGCATCGTGCTGAAGACCTTCGACCTGTACGTCTACGAAGGCGAGGCGGGCAAGTCTGAGCGCTGGTTGGGCCTGTGGACCGTGTTCTACTGGGCCTGGTGGATTTCCTGGGGCCCGTTCGTCGGCATGTTCATTGCCCGTATCTCCAAGGGCCGTACCGTGCGCCAGCTGGTCATGGGCGTGCTGCTGATCCCGCTGGGCTTCACCCTGGCCTGGCTGTCGATCTTCGGCAACACCGCGCTGGACCTGGTGATCAACCAGGGCGCCGTGGAGCTGGGCAAGACGGCCCTTGAGCAGCCGTCGATGTCGATCTACCAGCTGCTGGAATACTTCCCGGCCGCCAAGATCGTGATCGGTGTGGCGGTGTTCGTCGGCTTCGTGCTGTTCCTCACCCCGGCGGACTCCGGCGCGGTGATGATGGCCAACCTGTCGTGCAAAGGCGGCAAGGTTGATGAAGATGCCCCGCACTGGATGGTGGTGTTCTGGTCGGTGATCATCACCCTGGTCACCATCGGCCTGCTGTTCGCCGGCAACTTCGAAGCCATGCAGACCATGGTGGTGCTGGCGGGCCTGCCGTTCTCGGTGGTGCTGGTGCTGTTCATGTTCGGCTTGTACAAGGCCATGAAGCAGGACGTTGCGGTCGAGCAGGAGCGCTCCGAACTGGCCGCCCGTGGCCGCCGCGGCTTCAGCGAGCGCCTGACCCAGCTGGAACTGCAGCCGACCCAGGCTGTGGTGCAGCGCTTCATGGACAAGCAGGTCAGCCCGGCCCTGAAAGAAGCGGCCGAGCAACTGCGCACCCTGGGCTTCGAGGTTGAAACCCGTGTGGGCCAGTCGCGCAACATGATGGGCCTGCGGGTGATGATGGAAGAGGGCAACCCCTTCGTCTATGAAGTGAGCCTGGACGGCTACCTGGCCGCGCCGAGCGAGGCGCCGGTCGAGGGCGAGCCGCAAGTGCAACAGCGCTTCTACCGCGCCGAGGTGTACCTGCACGATGGCAGCCAGGAGTACGACCTGATGGGCTTCGCGCCGGAGCAGATCGTGCGTGATGTGCTCGACCAGTTCGAGAGCCATCGCCAGCTGCTGGGGCGTGTGTACAGCTGATCGTTGTGAAAAGGGCCCTGCTGAACAGCAGGGCTTTTTTTTGGTTGTGCTTGTCGCTGGATCTTATGCGCCTTTGAGATCGAGCGCCGCCCGCGCGGCGCTTCGCAGCACAAGGCTGCTCCCACATCTGTTTCGGGCCAATGAGTCCTGAGACAGAGGCGCGCGGACCTTTGGCGTCCACCTCGATATCGTGCGGAACAAACAAGGCGGTCGCGCGCGCAGGTACAGGCATAACTGGCCCGAAACAGATGTGGGAGCAGCCTTGTGCTGCGAAGCGCCGCGCGGGCGGCGCTCGATTTGCGCACCACCACAAAACCCAAGACAAGCACTTGCCCTGCAATAAGTAGCACCAGGTGGCAGAGCTTGCGCGACAGGCTTCCAGCTCATTTACCTGGAGTGCCTTCGTATGACCCCCTCGGACGCATCGACATTCGATTTCAAGCGAGCCGCTGCCCGGCAGTTTGCCGCCCGTCCCACGCTACGCCAGGTCGCCAGCGACCAACTGCTCACGTTATTGCTGGCAGAGCTGCCATGGCTGGCCTCGGTACAGCCTGCATTGCTGTCTGCTGATGTGCTCACACTGGACAGCCCGGACCCGTCCACACCCTATTGGTCCACTCAGCCGCTGGTTGATCGTGTACTGCAGGCCATGCTCGAGTCGCGCTTTCTTGATTTGGAGCCCGTCGAAGGCCGCCATCATAACCTCGGCCTTGTTGATCCTCACCGCTTTGCCGGCTCCGACAACGTGCTCGACACCCGCCAACTCAGCGGCCTGAGCGAACCGCTCAATGACCTGATCGAGCAACTGCCGCAGCTTTTTTGCCAGGCACAGCTCGGCTTTTGGGCGAGCGCCGGGAGTACCGGTGCAAGCCGTGATCATTGGCTGCAGTTGCTGTTGAGCACGGCCCTGTTGCGCGGCCTGCCCTTGCAAGGCTTGGATGCCCAGGAGCAGGCCTGCATCCGCGGCCTGATCCGCGGCGGTGCCGACCAGCCCACGGCGAGCTTCGTGCAGGTCCAGCTGACCCAGGGTTTGCGTGAATCGGAACAATGGCTTAGCCATTTGCTGGTGACAGGTGAGTGGGATGAGCGGCAGGTGGTGCTCTGGTGCGCGCCATCTGGCGAGGTGCGTGGCTTTGCCTCGCTGGCCGCTTTCGCCTTGGCCCTGCGTGATGACCTGGCGCAGCGCTACAGCTTCGATGCCATGTCTTGGCGGCATTATCCGGTTGAGGGCAATGTATTCGCACAGCAGGTGTCGGCGTTGCTGGAGAAGCTGTTCACTCAGGTGGACCGGGTGAGCTACCGCCGCCTGGAAGATGTCGCCGCGCTGGAGCATCTGTTCGCCCAGATCAGTGACCCCGCGCAGTGGTTCGACAGCTACCCGGACGATACCCCGGCGGTCAAGACCCCACCGGCGTTGTCGACCAGCTCTGGAAGCGATAGCGTGGCCTACCGTGCGGGGCTGTTGCAGCTGGCAGTCGATCAGCTCGACGCCGAAGGGGTTGGCGCCATGGACGGCATCCTGAGCCTCAGGGATTACACCCGCCAGCGGCTCACTGAGCAAATGCAATCCGCTCACGCGCAGGCTGTCTCCCCGGATGACCTGCTGATCGAATTCTTCGTGGCGTTGGGTATTCCCGGAGGCGCAGGAACGGGCGCAGGCGGGGGCGAGCCGGTGGCGCTCGAAGGCAGCAAGACGCTGACTGAGTTCGCCATTGGCAACCTCGGAACGCTCAGCAATGCCTCTATCCGGCGCATTCAGCGCGCCGACGGTTCTGCTGCCCCAGCCTGGCTGGATGCCGATGCTGCCAGTCGATTGGTGAGCCAGATTGATGTCGGTGGCAACTATCCCGCCTATGTCGCCCGTCAACTGGACGACCCGTTGCAGCGTGCACAGCGCGTCCGGCGCTTTGCCCGGGAGTGGCGCAACGCCCTGCGTTTCAGCGCATTGAGCGCCAAGCTTGATGGCAAGATCACGGAAGCTGGGCTGCAGTGCGTCGTTGATTTCTGTGCAGGCCATTTCGACCGGCAAACACCCCGTATGACCCTGATGCCGCTGACCTTTCGACGCCAGCCGCATTCCCACCAAAAGGACCTCGTTCGCGGCATGTATGTGCTGTTCTGTGCCAAGCCTGAGCTGGTGCTGCTGTACCGGCCTTTATACCCGCAGGACACCCTTCGTGAATATTCGACCCTGGCCGCGTTACTCGCTCACATCCAGGAGTCCACGCTGCTGCAAGCGAGTATTTTGGACTGGCTGAACCCGCAGGTCCGCCATATTTACGACCATGGCGGGTTCCATGAACCGCACGTCTCCAGTATTGGCATCGACCCGTCCAGCCTGCCCGAGCGCCCTGAGCCGCCAGTCATCGAGCCGGTCTTCTGGGCCACCGCTATCAATGAAAGGTTGTACAACGCCAACCGTGATCTGCTTATCGAACTAGCGGACATGCAATCCACCTCGAATGCCGAGCGGCGTTGGGAAACCCTGTCCCAAGGCGCCTGGCTGCTGTTCGATGTGGTGTCGTTGGCGCTGCGTGGCCCGGTGGCCAGTGTGGCGTGGCTGGTGCAACTGATCACCTCGCTTGAGAATGACCTGCTGGCGCTTGAGCAGGGCGGCGAGTTCGACCGGCCCGCCGCTGTTTCAGATCTGTTGCTGAACTTGAGCATGGTATTGCTGCATGCGCGGCAGCCGGCTCCGCACGCTGCCACGATCGGAACATCTCCCAACGTTTCGGCGTTCGATGGGCCCGCCCTGCAGCGAGGGGCTTTTGCCGAGGTCTCGGTGGCCCCCTCTGACGGAGGGGCTGCGGGAATCGGTGAGCTGGCAGCACTGCCGCAACGCCGGTTGGATCTGTCATGGCGTGGCAATCAGGGGTTCAATTGGCTTGCGCCTGAGCAGCGGCATGCGCTGCGCGCCATGCGTACGGGTGTGTTGCTACCCGACTCGGCATTGCAGGTCGCGGGCGAGACCGCAGGCCTGTATCAGGTCGACGGGCGTCTGTACGCGGCCATAGATGCCGATGCTTACCGTGTTGAAGTGGTCGACGACGGTGTGCGGGTGGTCGATGGCAAGGGTGGCTACGGCCCATGGTTGAGCTATGTACAAGGCGTTTGGCGTATCGATGGTTCGCTTCGTCTCGCTGGCGGGATGAGGCGGAACATCGCCGATCGCTTCCACAAGCTCCACGCTACTGTTGCCAAACTTAATGCGCAGGTCAGAGCAGCAACGCTACGCTTTGCCGAGGCCGGCTTCAGCATTCCGGTTTTGCGAGAAAAGGTCACAAAGCTGGGTGAATTGTTGGAAACAGAGCGGGCCAAGCTGGGGCTGGCCACCACAGACAGCGAGCAGGCCGCGTCCAGGGAAATGATTGGCCGGTACGAAGCGCGTCAAGCCGAATGGGGTGCGCAAATTCGTAGCAGGCGCATTGAAGCGGTAAAGCAGGTTGAAGAGGTCGTTCGGGACTGCCAGGAGATTCTTCGCACTATCGAGACCATGTTCGAACCCAAATATGCCCGCGAACGGCGAGCGGGGGTGGAAGCGGACCTGACAGAGCAGCGGCGTGAGGTTCAGCTCAGCCTGATCCGCAACAGCGACTTCATCCTCAGTGAGCTCTGGGATCTGGCGGATTACCCGGCGCTGACCAGTATGCAACAGCGCCTTCATGGGCAGCCTGTGCAACAAGTGCTTGAAACCTATCAGGCTTTTCGCCGCAAGCTCGAAGGCGTCGTGGGGCTTCAGGACCGCATGCTGGCTACATTCGAACATCTCGACGAGCTATTGGTCGAGGTGCCGGGCCAGGAGATCATCAGCAATCCCTCCGAACCGGAAAGCCGCAGCGTTGATTCACTAATTGCCAAGCGTACGTTCAGCACCGTTCAGTTCCGTTTCCATCAGGTGTTGAACCTTGCCGATCTGGCCTTACACCTGGATAACATCAATGGTCAGCGCACAATCAACGTATTCCGGGAGGAGCTGTCGGGGCTGTCACTGCGCAACGCGGCGGGTGCCCACGGTGAACTCGACTTCGCCAACCTGCCGCTCGAAGACCGCATCACCATCTTGCAGGAGGCATGGGACGAATACGCAGCTGCGCTGGTCAACAGCTTGCGAATTCGCGAAACGGGTGGGGCGTTGATCGAGGTTTCGATGCTGGACCGCTACCGGACGGAGTTGGAGAAGCTCAAGCGTGATGCAGGGCGTCGGCTGGTCGCGTTGATCAAGGAGCAGGAAGGTGCCCGTGCGCCTGACGCGCGCTTGCCCTACATCATCTCCAGCGAGCCGCAGCGGGCGGTGCGTAACGCGGAAGGGCAGATACTGATCGGCAAAAGAGAGCTCGATGCTGATGGTCAGGCGGTGTATCAGGTGCGTGATCCGTTCAGTGACGCGGTGTTGGCCACCTTTGATTGGAGGGACGGCCAATGGCATGAGCGAAGCCGCGAGCCAGCGCCGGTCGCACCCGAGGCTGCCTCGACTGATACGGCGTTTCGGGTGCAGGCGCTGCTGGATGAGAACGATCAGCTTCTGTTGAGGGCCGACGAATACGTGGTGAATGACCTTAAAGGCACGTTACTTGCGCGCCTGTTTGATCTTCAGATAGACAAGCTGGGGCAGGCCGCGACGTCATTGGGCGAGGAGGGCGCCAACGCCGCCCTCATAAGACGCCTGGAGGTCGCCTCGGACCAGATGCGCTCGGAAAAAAACCTCAAGCTGACCATGCTGTACACCGACACGCGCTACCCCAGCGCTGAAGCGTTACGTTTTCTGCATGAACAGAACCTGATCAAGGTGCAGTACGTCGCCCCGCGCCAAGTCATGGCCAATGGCAGCACCTTCGACGAGTACAAGATCATGCGTCTGGCGCAACCAGGTGCCGCATCAGGCCGGCCGTTGTGGGCCGCACACTTCCACATGCCTGCCGCCGACGCGCTGGCGCGTGACTTCACGTTGGGCCATTTGAAAACCTGGAGCCAGCGTCGCTTGAGTGGGCGCGAGGAAGGCTCAACCCAGCGGGTGCACAGAGGCAAGCTCACCCTGGAACAGGCGCGCGGCATCATCCCGTTCGATTGAGGCGTTCAGCGGTTGCTGTATCGGCCATGTTTGCCGTGGGCAGGCATGGCCTGGTTGCCGCGCTCGGCAATCATCTGCTTGAGCCCGATCAGTTCAACGCCTTGGCTTCTCAGGCGCGGGATTTCTCGCGCCAGCACTTCGAGGGTCTGCGGGTACGGGTGGCCGATCAACACGGCCGAGCCTTGCTTGCGGGCCATCGTGATACCCAGCTGCAGTTGCCCGGCAATGGCTTCGGGGGTGCGCACGTCATCCAGGAACACATCCCGCGACACGTGTGCTACATCCTGCGCCTGAGCTTCGGCGGCGGCCACCGTGGCGGCACTGGTCCGGCTGTCGACGAAGAACAAGTGGCGGCGCTGCAGTTCGCCCATCAGCCAGGTCATGGCTTCGCGTTGGGCGGTCATGCGGCTGCCCATGTGGTTGTTGATGCCGGCCGCGTACGGCACCTTGGCCAAGGCCGCGTCGAGCCGGCTGGCCAGTTCGGGCAGCGGTAGCCCGGGGTGCCAGGCATAGGGGCCGGTAGCCGGGTCCATGGGCATGTGCAGGATCACCGTCTTGTGGGCTTTGTGTGCCTGGCGGGCGAAATCGCTGGCGTGCGGGGTGTCGGGCATGATTGCCATGGTGACCGGGCCGGGCAGGGCGAGCGTGCGGCTGTCACGCTCGGTGCTCTGGCCCAGGTCGTCGATGATGATGCTCATGTAGGCCTTGCTGGCCGGCGCCGCTTGGGCGACGCCGACTAACAGGCAGCACAGCAGACACAGCAGATACCGCATGAGCGCGATCATTTACCCGAGGTGATGTTCAAGCCCTTGAGCAGGCTCAGGGCCTGGCTCAGCTGGAAGTCATCGTCCTGCGGGCGTTCCTTGCGCTTGCTGCTGCCGGTCGGGCGCTCGGCGCCGCCGTTGCCGTTGCCCAGGTGGCCCTGCAGGTCGGCTTCCTTGAAGTTGTCGGTATCGATTTCGGCAGTGAGTTTGGCCGGGCGCACTTCGATGTCCGGCACGATGCCCTGGGCTTGGATCGAGCGGCCGTTGGGGGTGTAGTACAGCGCAGTGGTGAGCTTCAGGGCGCGGTCGTTGGCCAGCGGCAGCACGGTTTGCACCGAGCCTTTGCCGAAGCTGTCGGTGCCCATCAGCACGGCGCGCTTCTGGTCTTGCAGGGCGCCAGCGACGATTTCAGACGCCGAGGCGCTGCCGCCGTTGATCAGCACCACCAATGGCACGCCTTCGCTGGCGTCGGCCGGGTCGGCAGAGAAGCGCAGCTCGGAGTTGGCGATACGGCCCTTGGTGTAGACGATCAGGCCCTTGGTCAGGAAGTGGTCGGCCACTTCGACCGCCGACTGCAGCACGCCGCCGGGGTTGTTGCGCAGGTCGAGCACCACCCCGCGCAGCTTCTTGCCATTGTCCTTGCGCAGCTTGGCCAGGGCCTTGCCCACCTCGTCGCCGGTCTTGACCTGGAACTGGGTGATGCGGATGTAGCCGTAGTCGTTTTCCAGCAGCTGGCTTTTCACGCTCTTGACCTGGATCACCGCGCGGGCGAGGGTCACGTCGAACGGGTTGCCGCCATCGCGGACCAGGGTCAGGGTGATTTTTTCGCCGACCTTGCCGCGCATCTTGTCCACGGCTTCGGTCATGGTCTGGCCGCGGGTCGGGGCGCCGTTGATCTTGACGATCAGGTCACCGGCCTGCACGCCAGCCCGGGAGGCGGGGGTGTCATCGATGGGCGAGACCACCTTGATGAAGCCGTCTTCCTGGCCCACTTCAATACCCAGGCCACCAAATTCGCCGCTGGTGCTCTCTTGCAGCTCCTGGAAGTCCTCGGGGCCGAGGTAGGCCGAGTGCGGGTCAAGGTTGCTGAGCATGCCCTTGATGGCGTTTTCCAGCAGGGTCTTGTCGTCCACCGGCTCAACGTAAGCGGCCTTGATGCGGTCCATGACCTCGGCGAAGGTGCGCAGCTCCTCCAGCGGCAGCGGCGCCTTGGCCGTCACCTCGGTAGCTGGCACCGCTGCTGGCTTGGCCGGCTCTGCGGCAATGGCCAGGGGCGCGCCGACCGCCAGGGCGATGGACAGGGCCAGCTGGGTGAGACGAGGCGAGTGCAGCATGTCGAACGAACTCCTGATCCTGAAGGCGCTCCGTGAGGAGCATCGGCGCAGCATTCAGGCTACGCCGTAAAAAGGTGAACTGGGTTGTTTTTCGGACAAACCCTAGCCTCTGCACCACTGCGACGGGTCGGTAGGCCGGCCCTGCTGGCGGATGGCGAAGTACAAGCCTGCGCTGTCCTGGCCACCGCTGTCACCCACGGTGGAGATGGCTTCGCCGGCCTTGACGATGTCACCGGCGCTCTTGAGCAGGCTCTGGTTGTGGCCGTACAGGCTCAGGTAACCATTACCATGGTCGAGAATCACCAGAAGTCCAGCGCCGCGCAACCAGTCGGCAAACACCACACGGCCGCCGTGTACGGCGCGTACTTGCGTGCCGGGGTTGGCGCTGATCATCACCCCGTCCCATTTGGCCCGGGCGTCACTGCCGCGTGCATCGCCGAAGCGTGCCAGCAATCGACCATTGACGGGCCACGGAAGTTTGCCCCGTGCAGCAGAAAAAGCGCCGCCGTAGTTGGCGCCATCGCTGGAAACCATCGGGCCCAGGGTGGTGCGGGCTTTTTTCGGTGGCTCGACCGGCTCGCGGGCTTCTTCGCGCGCAGCGGCGGCGGCCAGGGCTTCCTGCTGGCGGCGTTTTTCCGCCTCTTGCTGGGCCAGCAGGGCTTTCTTGCGCGCCTCCTCTGCCTCGCGGGCCTGGCGTGCCAGGGTTTCCTCGATGGTCTTGAGTACTTTGCCAAGGTCGGCCTGGTCCTGCTCGCGGGCCTGCAGCTTCTGGTCGCGGTCTTTCATGTCGTTGTTGAGCTTGGCCAGTACTTGCTGGCGCTTGCTGCGCTCGGTCTCGAGGGCCTGGCGGCGGCTGTCGAGGTCGGCGCGCTGGGCCAGCAGTTGCTCCTGCTGGCGGGCGATGTCCTGCTCGACGTTGGCCAACTGGCGCAGGGTCTCGTTGAAGGTGCGCAGTTGCTCCAGGCGCGCCTTGCTCAGGTAATCGTAATAGGTGAGGGTGCGGGCGAATTTCTCGGGGTTCTGCTGGTTGAGCAGCAGCTTGAGGTATTCCTCGCGGCCGTTCTGGTAGGCCGAGCGGGCCTGGATGGCGATCAGCCGTTGTTGTTCAACGCGGGCGCTCTGGAGTTTTTTTTTCTCGGTATCAAGGCGCTCCAGCTCGCCCTCGGTCTTTTTTAGTTCTTGTTGCAGAGCCTCCACCTGTTTCTCGAGGTTGCCGATGTCGGTCTCGGTGGACTTGAGGTCTTTCTGCACGCCGGATTTCTCTTCCTGGAGCTTGCCCAGCATCTTTTTGAGCTCGGCGATGTCCTGGCGGGTGGCGTCCAGTTGTTGCTGGGTCTGTGCGCGCTCATCGGCAAATGCCGGGCTGAGCAGGCAAGACAGGGCGAGTAGGATCAGGGCGCGGAGCATGGGGTTGGGCGTACCAGGGATGGAGACTGGCCTAGTATGCCCGCGCGAGCCTGCAAAAAAAACGCCTCGCGGCAGATGCGGCGAGGCGTTTGTCTGGAAACCTTGAATCTGGGGCCGCTTTGCGGCCCATTCGCAGCGCAAGGCTGCTCCTACAGGCGGTGCGCAGGCCATTGTAGGAGCAGCCTTGTGCTGCGAATGAAGGCAACTCAGGCGTCGATCAGGATCGACGTCCCGGTCATTTCCACAGGCTTTTCCAGCCCCAGCAGTTTCAGCATGGTCGGCGCCACGTCGGCCAGCACGCCGCCTTCGCGGACCTTGACCTTGCGCTTGCCCACATAGATGAACGGCACTGGCTCGGTGGTGTGCGCGGTGTGCGCTTGGCCGGTGCAGGCGTCTTCCATTTGCTCGACGTTGCCGTGGTCGGCGGTGATCAGCGCTTCACCGTCGACTTTATCCAGCGCCTCGACGATACGCCCAACACAGGTATCCAGCGCTTCGACGGCCTTGACCGCGGCCTCGAACACGCCCGTGTGGCCGACCATGTCGCCGTTGGCGTAGTTGACGATGATCACGTCGAAACGCTGTTGCTCGATGGCTTCGACGATGCGGTCGGTGACTTCCGGCGCGTTCATTTCCGGTTGCAGGTCGTAGGTGGCGACCTTCGGCGACGGGATCAGGATGCGCTCTTCGCCTTCGAACGGCTCTTCACGGCCGCCCGAGAAGAAGAACGTGACGTGCGCGTACTTTTCGGTCTCGGCGATGCGCAGCTGGGTCTTGCCGTTCTTGGCCAGGTATTCGCCCAGCACGTTGTCCAGGCTGGACGGTGCAAAGGCTGCTGGCGCCGGGATTTTTGCCGAATACTGGGTCAGGCCGATGTAGGCCGCCATCTTCGGCAGGCGCGCACGCGGGAATTCGTTGAAGTCCGGCTCGACGAAGGCACGCGACAGTTCGCGGGCGCGGTCGGCGCGGAAGTTCATGAAGATCACTGCGTCGCCGTCTTCGACCTTGACCGCCTCGCCAATGCGCGTGGCTTTGACGAACTCGTCGTTTTCTTCACGGGCGTAGGCGGCTTCAAGGCCGGCCAGGGCGGTGTCTGCGGTATAGTCGGCGACGCTGTCGACGATCAGGTTGTAGGCCGCGGCAACGCGGTCCCAACGGTTGTCGCGGTCCATGGCGAAGTAGCGGCCGATGAGGCTGGCGATGCGGCCCTTGCCCAGCTTGGCGAAGGTCTTGTCGAGCAGCTCGATGGACGACTCGGCGCTGCGCGGCGGCGTGTCGCGGCCGTCGAGGAAGGCGTGCAGGTAGATTTTTTCGGCGCCACGCTGTGCGGCCAGTTCGGCCATCGCGATCAGATGGTCCTGGTGGCTGTGCACGCCGCCGTCGGACAGCAAACCGAGGATGTGCACGGCCTTGCCGGCACCGACAGCCTTGTCCACCGCGCCGGTGAGCACCGGGTTGCTGAAGAACTCGCCATCACGAATAGCCTTGGTGACCCGGGTGAAGTCCTGGTAGACGACGCGGCCGGCACCGAGGTTCATGTGGCCGACTTCGGAGTTGCCCATCTGCCCGTCTGGCAGGCCGACATCCATGCCTGAACCGGAGATCAAGCCGTGCGGCTGACTGGCGCGCAGGCGGTCATAAACCGGTGTGTTGGCGGCATAGATGGCGTTGTATTCGGGGCTTTCGCTGTGGCCGAAGCCATCCAGAATGATCAGGACCAGGGGTTTGGGCGTACTCGTCATCAATCAAACTCACGGTTGTTCAAAGATGATAAAGACACGCATTTTAGGGCAAATGCGCCATCAACGGCGAATATTCGTCCCATCCCCCGACCGGCGCAGCCACCGCGCCAGGGCAAAGCTGCTTTTCTGGCCGGCCAGTCGGGCTTTGGTGGTCATGGGGGGCTGTGTATACTGGCCGGCATTTTCAATCGCCTGGAACACCGCTGATGGTTGCTCACCTGATTCAATTCGCGACAGATCACTACATCCTGGTTGCGATCTTCGTTGTTCTGCTGGTCCTGCTGCTCATCAATGAAGTCCGCCGTGGCGGCCAGAGCCTGAGCAATGGCCAGTTGACTGCCCTGGTCAACGCTGACAAGGCCCTGGTCATTGACATCCGCACCGCCAAGGAATATTCCGCGGGCCACATCGTGGGTGCCGTGAACATCCCGCAGGACAAGCTGGTCAGCCGTATGGCCGAGCTGGAAAAGCACAAAGAGAAGACCCTGATCATCGTCGATGCGATGGGCCAGCAGTCCGGCACGCTCTGCCGCGAGCTGCTCAAGGCTGGTTACAACGCCGCCAAGCTGAGCGGTGGCGTTTCCAGCTGGAAAGCCGATAACCTGCCCCTGGTGAAGTGATATGAAGCCCGTCATCGTTTATTCCAGCGACTACTGCCCCTACTGCATGCGCGCCAAATACCTGCTCGAGAGCAAGGGCGTTGCGTTCGAGGAAATCAAGGTCGACGGCAAACCGCAGGTTCGCGCCGATATGAGCCAGAAGGCCGGCCGTACGTCGGTGCCACAGATCTGGATCGGCAGCACCCATGTCGGTGGATGCGATGACCTCTATGCCCTGGAGCGCGCCGGCAAGCTCGACGCGCTGCTGGCGGCCTGATTTGCACTGCATTCAAAAACATTAGGATAAGGATCTGCCATGACTGACCAACAGACCAACGGCGCAGCTGCCGAAGACAACAGCCCTCAGTTCTCCCTGCAGCGCATCTACGTGCGTGACCTGTCGTTCGAGGCCCCGAAAAGCCCGCAGATCTTCCGCCAGCAGTGGGAGCCGAGCGTTGCCCTGGACCTGAACACCAAGCAGAAAGCCCTGGAAGGCGACTTCCATGAGGTGGTGCTGACCCTGTCGGTGACCGTCAAGAACGGTGACGAAGTGGCCTTCATCGCTGAAGTGCAGCAGGCCGGCATCTTCCTGATCGCCAACCTCGACGCTTCGTCGATGAGCCACACCCTCGGCGCGTTCTGCCCGAACATCCTGTTCCCGTACGCCCGTGAGACCCTGGACAGCCTGGTCACCCGCGGTTCGTTCCCAGCGCTGATGCTGTCGCCGGTCAACTTCGACGCCCTGTACGCGCAAGAGCTGCAGCGTATGCAGGAAGCGGGCGAGACGCCGACCGTTCAGTGATGACGGGCGGTTAGTAAACAGGCGACCTACGGGGTCGCCTTTTTATTGCTCTGTTGCCTGGCCCGGCCTCTTCGCGGGCAAGCCCGCTCCTACAGGGGTACTACTAAAACCTGTGGGAGCGGGCTT
>NZ_JAPFCE010000061.1:0-30736 GCF_026240895.1 Pseudomonas sp. DCB_AW | reverse complement strand
GTCACAAGTGGCCTCCGTGCTTATGTGATTGATGAAAGTCCGTGTAGTGAACACGGTCGGCATTCGCGGGGCAAGCCCGCTCCCACAGTCCCCTTTAAATCACTGGGCTGAGACCAGCAAGCCTTTCAGGTAGGCACTGCCTTCAGCGTCCAGGGGTTGCAGCGGCAGGCGCGGCGCCCCCACGTCCAGGCCAAGCATTTTCAGCCCGGCCTTGATGGTGGTAGGCAGGCCGCGCTGGGTGATGTACGCCAGCAACGCGTACTGTTGGTAGAACAGTGCCCGTGCTTCAGCCAGCTCGCCCTTCTGCACGGCGTCCCACAAAGCCAGGTTCAGTGCGGGGATCAGGTTCGGCGCTGCGGTGCACCAGCCGGCGGCGCCGGCAACCAGGGCTTCCAGGGTGAGCGGGTTGCAGCCGTTGTAGAACGCCACCTTGCCATCGGTCGCGGTGTACAGGCGGTGCATGCGCTGAATGTCGCCGGTGCTTTCCTTGACCATGGTCACATTGGCCACCTCGTCGAGGATGCGCAGGATCAGCTCCACCGACAGGTCGGTGCCGCTGGTGCCCGGGTTGTTGTACAGCATGATCGGGATGTCGATTGCCGCGCCGACCGCCTTGTAGTGTCGACCACCTCCGCCTCGGTCAGCTTCCAATAGGAGATGGGCAACACCATCACCGCCGTGGCCCCGCACGCCTGGGCCAGGCGGGCGCGCTGCACGGTACGTGCGGTAGTCAGGTCAGAGACGCTGACCACGCTGGGCACGCGGCCAGCGATTTTCTCGAGGCTGTAGCGCACCACCGCTTCCCACTCGGCCTCGGACAGGTAGGCACCTTCGCCCGTGCTGCCCAGCGGGGCGATGGCGTGCACGCCGGCCTGGATCAGGCTGTCGATGGATGTGCCCAGGGCGGCTAGATCGACCGAGCCGTCTGCCGCGAAGGGAGTGATGGTGTAGCCGATGACGCCGCGAATTACAGGTGTAGACATGACCAGGCACCTTTGCCGTTGTTCAGGAAGGGGGACAGCTGCAATCAGCCCAGGCATTCGCCATGGGCACGCAAGGCCCGGCGCGCGTAGTAGCTGAACGCGGCGCCATGGCGTTTTGGCGTGGAAATCCAGTCATGGGCTTCTTTGCCAAGTGCTTCGGGGATGGGGCGGATTTCACCGGCGCCCATGGCCAGCAACTGCATCCTCGCCGCACGTTCGAACAGCAGGGCGAGCACGCAGGCTTCTTCGATCGATCTACCGGCGATCAGCAGGCCATGGTGGGAAAGCAGAATCGCCCGCTTGTCGCCGATGGCACTGGCGATGATCTCGCCTTCTTCGTTGCCCACCGGCACGCCTGGCCATTCCTTGAGGAAGGCGCAATCGTCGAACAGCGGGCAGAGGTCCATGTGCGAGATGGCCAGCGGCACTTCGAGCATCGACAAGGCTGCGCTGTGCAGCGGGTGGGTATGGATGATGCAGTTGACGTCAGGGCGTGCGCGGTACAGCCAGCTGTGGAAGCGGTTGGCGGGGTTGGCCATGCCCTGGCCTTGCAGCACCGTCAGGTCTTCGTCCACGACCAGCAGGTTGGAGGCCGATATCTCGTCGAAGCCCAGGCCAAGCTGTTGCGTGTAATAGGTGCCAGGTTCCGCAGCGCGTGCGGTGATCTGCCCGGCCAGGCCCGAATCGTGGCCGCCGTCGAACAGAATCCGGCAGGTCAGTGCGAGCTTCTGCCGCGGGGTGTAGGTGTTGTCGGCCAGCGCAGTCAGCATTTGCTGTTGGGCACGTTTGACGAGCTGGTCCTTGGGGGTCTGCATGGTGGTGGTCACAGTGGGGTACCTGCACGGGATAAGGGCGATGACGTCCTGGTAGCCGTGGCTGGCTTGAGGACACACGTCGATCTTAATGACACTTTGTGTCATATGCAAGTGAAGTGTCATCGCGCCATGGCTCACCCCATGACGACCTGCGCAGGTATCCCTTACACGTGCTTGGCGGTGGCCTCTTTTTCCAGAATCCTCGCCCCTGCACCGTCCTTGCCCAGCACATCCTCGGGGTTGCGCAGCGGGCAGTCTTCCAGTGACAGGCAGCCGCAGCCAATGCAGTTGTCCAGGCTGTCGCGCAACGCTTCCAAGGTGCGGATGCGTGCGTTCAGGTCTTCTCGCCAGGCCGATGACATCTCGCCCCACTGCGCTGCCGTGAGTTTGCTGTTCGGCGGGTAGCGGCCCAGGGCACGCTTGATGACCTCGAGGGGGATACCCGTGCGCTGGGCCACCTTGATGATGGCAATGGTGCGCAACACCAGCGCGGGGTAACGCCGCTGGTTGCCGGCGGTGCGCGTGCCGGCGATCAGCCCCTTGGATTCGTAGAAGTGCAGGGCGGATACCGCAACGCCACTGCGCTTGGCGACTTCGCCGACAGTCAGCAGCCGCGTGCTGATGGTGGATGATTTGGCTGTCACACCTGTTGACCTCAAGTTAAGTTGAGCTCTTATAGTCCTGCCCGATCTTTCCTGCAACCACCCCGCTGATCGGAGCAAGGCATGAACAAAAGGATGTTACTGGCCATGACTGTCGCCGCTGTCGGTGCCTTGGTCGGCGCCTACGCATTGACGGGCAGTAGGGTAGCGGCCCAACAGGCCGCGGCGTGGCCGGTCACCAAAGTTGCGCTGGCCACTGCCGAGCCGGTCGACCTGGCGCGGCAACGTTTTGCATCGGGGGAGCTGGAGGCGGTCAATCAGGTGCAGGTCGCGGCCGAGGTGGCAGGGCGCATCACCCACATCGCCTTCGCGTCGGGGCAGGCCGTGCGTGCCGGGCAGTTGCTGGTACAGCTCAACGATGCGCCCGAACAGGCCCAGCGCGTGCAACTGCGGGCGAAGCTGCGCAATACCCAGGTCGCGGCGCAGCGGGCCAGTAAGTTGCGCGCGCTGAATGCCGTTTCGCAAGAGCTGCTGGATAACGCGAGCACAGCGGTGGATGTGGCCGCGGGTGAGCTGCAGCATGTCGAAGCGCTGATCGCGCAAAAAGCCATACGCGCGCCGTTTGCAGGCAATGTGGGTATCCGCCGTGTTCACCAGGGCCAGTACCTGGGCGCTGGCGAGGCGATTGCCAGCCTGACGGATACACGCCAGTTGCACGTCAATTTTTCCCTCAGCGAACAGGCGGCCCCCGAAGTGACTGTCGGGCAGCTGCTGGAACTGACCGTCGATGCTGTGCGCGGGCGGGCGTTTCAGGCACGGGTAGTGGCGGTCGATCCCCTGGTCAGCAAGTCACGCCTCGTCCAGGTGCAGGCTGCCCTGCCGAACCTGGATGGGCAGCTGCAGCCGGGCATGTATGCCGGGGTCCGTCTGCCTGCCGCGCAGCCGTCGAGGGTGCTGGCCGTGCCAGAAACGGCGATCACCTACACCGCCTACGGGCAGACGGTGTTCATTGCCAGGCAGGATCAACAGGGCGTCATCAGCGTCAACCGGGTACCGGTAACGACCGGTGAGCGCTGGCAGGGGCGTGTGGAAGTCACCTCGGGCCTCGCGCCGGGCGACAGGGTGGTGGTTTCCGGCCAGCTGAAATTGAGTGATGGCATGCAGGTCGAGCAGGTCGCAGAAGACAGCCTGCTGGACGTGGCCGGGGGGCAGCAACCGTGAAATTCACCGATACCTTCGTGCGTCGCCCCGTGCTGGCGCTGGTGGTCAGCAGCCTGATCGTGCTGATGGGGCTGTTCGCCCTGGGCAAGTTGCCGGTGCGCCAGTACCCCTTGCTGGAGAGCGCGACGATCACCATCAGTACCGACTACCCCGGCGCCTCCGCCGAACTCATGCAAGGCTTTGTGACCCAGCCGATCAGCCAGGCGGTTTCTTCGGTTGAGGGCGTTGACTTCATGTCGTCATCATCGTTGCAGGGGCGTAGCTTGATTACTCTGCGCATGCTGCTCAACCGAGACTCGACCCAGGCGCTGGCCGAGACCATGGCCAAGGTCAACCAGGTGCGCTACCGCTTGCCCGAGAAAGCCTACGACCCGGTGGTGGAGCTGTCTGCGGGGGATTCCACGGCGGTGGCGTATGTCGGCTTCTCCAGCCAGACCCTGTCCATCCCAGAACTCAGTGACTACCTGTCGCGGGTGGTTGAGCCGCTGCTTTCGGGGATCGACGGCGTGGCCAAGGTGCAGACGTTCGGCGGGCAGAGCCTGGCCATGCGCCTGTGGCTCGACAGCGAGCAGATGGCCGGGCGCGGGGTGACGGCTGCCGACGTCGCACAAGCGGTGCGGGCCAATAATTACCAGGCCACCCCAGGGCAGGTGCGCGGGCAGTTCGTGCTGGCCGATATCCAGGTCGACACCGACATGACCCGCGTCGAGGACTTCCGTGACCTGATCATCCGCAACGACGGCACCGACCTTGTGCGCCTGCGTGATGTGGGCACTGTCGAACTGAGCGCGGCGGCCACCCGCACCAGTGCCACCCTGGATGGCAAACCCGCTGTGCACTTGGGGTTGTTCCCCACACCATCGGGTAACCCACTGGTCATCGTCGACGGCATTCGCGAATTGTTGCCGCAGATCCAGCAAACGCTCCCGCCCGGCGTGAAGGTGGCGCTGGCCTATGAGACTGCGCGTTTCATCGAGGCTTCGATCGAAGAAGTGTTGCGCACGCTGGTGGAAGCGATGCTGATCGTCGTGCTGGTGATCTGGCTGTGCCTGGGGTCACTGCGCAGCGTGACGATCGCGGTGGTGGCCATTCCGTTGTCGATGCTGGGTGCAGCGGGGTTGATGCTGGCGTTCGGCTTCAGCCTCAACCTGTTGACCTTGCTGGCGATGGTGCTGGCCATCGGCCTGGTGGTGGACGATGCCATCGTGGTGGTGGAGAACGTGCACCGTCACATCGAAGAAGGGCAAACACCGGTGGCGGCGGCGTTGGCCGGTGCACGCGAAATCGCCGGGCCGGTGATCGCCATGACGCTGACCCTGGCCGCCGTGTACGCGCCCATCGGCTTGATGGGTGGCCTGACCGGCACGTTGTTCCGTGAATTTGCCTTGACCTTGGCGGGGGCGGTGATCGTTTCGGGTGTCGTTGCACTGACCTTGTCGCCGGTGATGAGTTCGTTGCTGCTTAAACCCGGGCAGCAGGATGGGGCCATGGCCCATCTCGCCGAAAGGGTGTTCGCTGCGCTCACAGCGGCCTATGCCCGGGCCTTGGCGTTTACCTTGGCGCGGCGCTGGCTCAGTGCTGGTGTGGCCCTGCTGGTTTGCCTGAGCCTGCCCTGGCTGTACCTGTTGCCACAGCGCGAGCTCGCACCGCCGGAGGACCAGGCGGCCGTGCTGACGGCAATCAAGTCGCCGCAACAGGCGAGCCTGGACTACGTCGAGCGCTTTGCCAGCAAACTCGACCAGGTGATGAAATCGATTCCCGAAACCACCGACACCTGGATCATCAACGGCACCGACGGGACCGCGGCCAGCTTCGCTGGCATCAACCTCAGTGCATGGCAGCAGCGCGAGCGCTCTGCCGCGCAGGTCCAAGCGCAGCTGCAACAGGCGGTCGCGGACATCGAGGGCAGCAGCATTTTCGCCTTCCAGGTGGCGTCGTTGCCAGGTTCCAGTGGTGGCTTGCCGGTACAGATGGTGCTGCGCAGTGCCCAGGATTACCCGGTGCTGTACCAGACCATGGAAGTGCTCAAGCAGCGCGCCCGCGAGAGCGGTTTGTTCAGCGTGGTGGACAGCGACCTGGACTACAACAACCCGGTGGTCAAGGTCAGCATCGACCGCGCCAAGGCCGCCAGCCTGGGGATCAGCATGCAGGACATCGGCGAGTCGCTGGGCGTGCTGGTGGGCGAGCAGTACCTGAACCGCTTTGCCCTGTTCGGCCGCGCCTATGACGTGATCCCGCAAAGCATCCAGGACCAGCGCTTGACCCCGTCGGCCCTGAACCGCCAGTACGTGCGGGCCGAAGATGGCAGCCTGGTGCCGTTGTCCACGGTGGTGCGCCTGGACCTGCAGGTCGCGCCTAACCGCCTTTTGCAATTCGACCAGCAGAACGCAAGCACCCTGCAGGCCATCCCCGCGCCCGGTGTCTCGATGGGCAAGGCGGTGGCATTTCTGCAGCAGCTTGCCGCCGAGCTGCCGCCCGGTTTCAGCCATGATTGGCAATCGGAGTCGCGCCAGTATGTGCAGGAAGGCTTTGCCCTGATGTGGGCCTTTCTTGCTGCCTTGGTGGTGATCTACCTGGTGCTGGCCGCGCAGTATGAAAGCCTGGTGGACCCGCTGATCATCTTGGTGACCGTACCGTTGTCGATGTGCGGTGCGTTGCTGCCGCTGGCGCTGGGCTGGGCTACGTTGAACATCTACACGCAGATTGGCTTGGTCACGCTGATCGGGCTGATCAGCAAGCACGGCATCCTGATGGTGGAGTTCGCCAACGAGATTCAGGTGCGCGACAACCTTGACCGTGCGGCGGCCATTATGCGCGCCGCGCAAATTCGCCTGCGCCCGGTGTTGATGACCACGGCGGCGATGACCTTCGGTGTGATACCGCTGTTATTTGCCAGTGGCGCAGGGGCCAACAGCCGCTTTGGGCTGGGTGTGGTGATCGTCTGCGGCATGTTGATCGGCACGCTGTTCACCTTGTTCGTGCTGCCGGCGATCTACACCTGGCTGGCGCGTGATCACCGGCTGACCACCCTGCGTAAACAGCAACTGGCAGACGCCGAGCGGAGCGTTGGGGTGAGTGTGCCTTGAGTGTTCATGTGGCGCCCCGGTGCCATATACCGCGGCGCCTGCATCGCCGGCAAGCCGGCTCCCACAGGATTCGGGGCTCGCTTGCGATGTTTGTTCTCTGCGTGACAGCCCAGAGGAACAGGCGCGCAAATACCCGGTTAGGCGCGTTCTGGTTTAAGGTGCGCGTAGGCCAAAATGGACTCTCACTGGAAGGACACGACACTGATGGACACTGCTTTTTCACCCGTCGCCGAGCGCCTGCACAATCGCCGATTCGCGGTAGCGAACAATGCACAAGGGCTCTCCGGTGCTGGCACGGTCTTTCATTACGTTGTCGATGGAAACGCCATAACCAGCCACTATCAGGGCGGCAGGATCCGGATTGGCAATCAGGTAGGCCGTGTTACCGGCCCCGACACGATCGAGCTACTTTTTCAGTGTTTGACCACCGAAGGTGAAATGCTGGCCGGCTGGTCGCGCGGTACGGTGGGGCTTGATCAAGCCGGTCGCACCACGCTGCACTTCGTTTGGGGCTGGTTGTCGGGGGCGACGGGGGGTGGCGAATCCCGCTACGTCGAGCTCGTCGAGTAGCAGCAGCCCCCCCCGCAGCGCTCACTTGCCGCTGATCACCCGGGTCCACAGCCGGGTGCTCAAGCGCATGCCTGCCGGTGACAGGGTCTGGATCGGGAACAGCGTATCCAGCACGGCCTGGGGTGGGTACACCGCCGGGTTGTCACGCAGCGCCGCGTCTACATAGGGTAATGACGCCGCATTGCCATTCGGGTACTTCACCGCGTTGCTGATATGCGCCATGACCTGGGGGTCGAGCAGGTAGTTCAGGTAGGCATAGGCCGCGTCCAAGTGTGGCGCAGCTTTGGGAATCACCACCATGTCCACCGCCACCGTCGAGCCTTCACGGGGAATGCTGTAGCCCAGGTGCACGCCGTTGTTCGCCTGTTGCGCGCTGTTCATCGCTTGCAGCACATCGCCGCTGAAACCGATCGCAACGCAGATGTTGCCGTTGGCCAGGTCGCTGACGTACTTGGATTGGTGGAAGTAGCTGATGGAAGGGCGGATCGCCATCAGCGCCGCCTCGGCTTTTTTCAGGTCTTCAGGGCGCTGGCTGTGTGGGTCGAGCCCCAGCACCTTGAGGGTGATCGGCAACACTTGCGTCGGGTTGTCGAGAAACGCCACGCCACAGGCGCTCAGCTTGCGGATGTTGTCCGGGTTGAACAGCATCTGCCAGGACTGAGTGACATCGGCAGTGCCGAAGATGGCCTTGATCTTGTCGACGTTGTAGCCGATACCCGTGGTCACCCACATGTAGGGGATGGCATGGCGGTTGCCGGGGTCGCTGGTTTCCAGCAACTGCATCAACTTGGGGTCGAGGTTGTGCCAGTTAGGCAGCTTGCTGCGATCGAGTTCTTGGATGGCACCGGCCTTGATCAGCCTGGGCAGAAAATGGTTGGACGGGCTGACCAGGTCATAGCCGCTGCCGCCGGTCATCAGCTTGGCCTCGGTCGTCTCGTTGCTGTCGATAAGGTCGTAGGTGGGCTGGATGCCTGTGCGGCGGGCGAACGCTGCCAAGGTGTCATCGGCAATGTAGCCGCTCCAGTTGGCGATGTTCACCGATTCGGCGGCCTGGGCCGTCAGGCTGAACAGCGCCGCGGACAGCACGGCCATGCAGGTACGTTTCATCATCTTGCCCTCTGTTGTTGTAAGTGTGCGCAAGTGCTCATGGCGGTCAACGTTCTAGCCGCGCGCGGCGTACTTCCCAGGCCATGCGCAGGGACGCGCCGATATCGAAGAACGGGCGTGGCGGCAGGTAACCGGGTTGGGCCTGGCCCAGCACGTCGCTGAGCAGCGTTGACGACGATGCGCTGGCCATGTCGACCAGCAGCCTGCCCCACAAGGTGCCGCGGGCGACCCCCGAGCCGTTGCAGCCGGCCACGGCATGCAGCCCTTCGTCAATCCGCGCGAAGCACGGCTCCCCAGAACGGGTGCCGCTCAGGTGGCCGGTCCAGGTGTATTCGAGGTCCTTGGCGGACAGCCCGGGGAAGCGCTTTTCCAGGCCTTGCAGATGCTGTTGTCGGCGGGCCTGCAACTGCGCGCCATTGAGGTCGCGCTGGCGGTATTCCACCGTGTTGCGAATCAGCAGCCGTCGGCCTGGCAGCAGGCGCAGGGTAGCGCCGCCCGGCAAGGTCGACAGCACGCCCCAGGTGTGGTCGCCGAACTGGCTTTGCAAACGCGCCTCGGTCAGTGGGCGGGTGATGCTGGCGCTCAGTTCCAGCGGGAAGGTGCCGCTGTGGTGCACGCCCACTCTGGGCAAGAATGCGCCGACGCAGGCCAGCACCTGGGGGGCATTGATCACGCCGGTTTCGGTTTTGGCTTGCCAGCCACGCCCGGCACGGCGCAGGCTCAGTACCGCACTGTGCTCGTACACCTCCACCGCCTTGGGCAGGCTGTCTGCAAGGCCCCGTACATACTTCGCCGGTTGCAGCAAGGCGTTGCCCCCAGCGCAATGGATGGCGCGGGTATAGAAGCCGCTGCCAAGGCGCTGCTGCAGCGCTTGGCCTTCCAGGTAGCGTGCTTGGGCGCCTACCGCCTCGAGTGTGTGCATCACGGCCTCGGCCTGCTGCAGGTGCGCGGGCTGATGCACGGCGAAGTGATAGCCACCGTCGTCGTACTCGCAGGCGATGCCCAGCTCGCCAATGCGCTGGCGCACTTCCCGAGCAGCGGCCACGCCAATGCGCGACGCCACTTCATAACCTGCAAAACCAGGGTTGCCGAGCAATTCGTTGGGCGAGGGCAGTTCATGGCTGACGGCAAAGCCCGAGTTGCGTGCCGAAGCCCCTTGGGCTACTCGCTGCCGGTCAAGCAGGACGATGCGTTGCCCCGGGAAGCGTGCCGCCAGTGTGTGGGCCGCGGCGAGGCCGGTGATGCCACCGCCGATGATCAGCCAGTCGCAGGTGTGCTGGCCTTCGAGGCGCGGGTGGGGGGCAGACTCGCCTGCCAGCGCGATCCATCCACAGCGGTTGTCGATTGCCATCAGCTTCTCCACAATCAATGCGCACGGGTTATCGGTGTTCGTTGTCAGTGCGCGTTCAAGGCTTAATCTACGAGGGCTGTGGCCGTGTTTCTAACGCTAATATTTCATTCAGCTATTCTTGAAACGCATGGATAAAATCTTTCGTGTGCCCTCGCTTCATGCCCTCCAGGCGCTCATTCACGTGGCGGACAGCAGCAGCTTTACCGAGGCTGCCCGGCAGTTGCACCTGACCCAGAGCGCGATCAGCCGCCAGGTTCAGCAGTTGGAGGAGCATTACGGGGTGGCGCTGTTCGACCGCACCAGCCGCAAGGTGGCGCTGACGGAGCACGGCCGTGATGTCTATGCGGTGGCGTGTGAAACGCTGAACGATCTGCGCGCCCTGGCGCAGCGGCTTTCGCCAGCGCCCGTGGACCGGCCGTTTCGCATTCGCATCTTCGTGTCACTGGCGGTGCGCTGGTTGCTGCCGAGGTTGAGTAGCTTTTATGCGCTGAACCCGGCGTTGTGCCTGTCCATCGAAACGGTTAGCGGGGAGGTGGTGGAAACCAGCGGCGATTGCGATGCCTATGTACTGTATTTGCGAGATGGCCTTGATGATCGGCCGCTGACGGTGTTGTTCGATGAGTACCTGGTCCCGGTCTGCGCGCCGCGCCTGAGCGACGGACAGTTACCGCCACGCTCGCTGGAAACGCTGGGTGATCATGCCTTGATCCATGGCTCGACCGCGCGCCACGAGTGGAACCTGTGGTTGCAAGCGCATCAGGATCGCCCCGAGCGCAGTTACAAACACCTGATGTTCAACCTTGACGACCTGGCGCTGGATGCCGCTGCCCGCGGTTTGGGCGTGGCCATGACGGACCAGGTGCTGGCGCACGACGCCCTGGCCCGGGGGGATTTGATCGTGCCGTTTGGCGAGCCGCTGAAGACTGGCGGCGTGTATGCACTGTGGTTGCGCGATAGCGGGGCGGCGCACCCGGCTTGCACGGCGGTGTTGCAGTGGTTTGAGGCGCAGTTGGAGCGGACACGACAGGCTAACTACGGATTGCAGGGTCGTCAGGGGTGAAAGCTTATGGCTCTGCATGCACCCATAGTCAGGCTATGTAGGTCATTTCCGAAACACGCTCCGATTCCCTTTATCCCGTTGCACGCTGCACGTTGGGAATTTAGTCTCGCGCTTTCCGCGTCGCGTCGCACAGCACATACCACGCATCAGGATGGCGTTTGTGTGTGTTGATTTGCGTGTGATTTTACGCAATATTGTGTGTTGTCGATTCGGGGGAGCCGCTGCATCTCCTCCCGTCTCCCTTTACTCTCTGGAGGCAATGCAGCAAACCGATGGGAGCAAGCATGCGATGGCTGGACTAATGACCAGAGCTGAGCAGGCGGTGTCTGCTACGGCAATGGCTAGAACGTTTGGAGCGCGTTTAAAGGAAGTGACGAGCGGGGATGCAACCCACCTCGTCATTTTCAAGGACAATGAGCCGGCTGCTGTGCTGATAGGTGTTGAGGCCTACCAAGCCATGCAGGACGAGCTCGAAGATCTACGCGCAGAACGGCTGGCTGCCGAGCGCCTACTCAGCCTGAAAGAGGAAAATAGCGTGAGCCTTGAAGACATGGAGGCTCGCTTCAGGTAGGAACGCGATGATCTGGACTGTCAGGTTTCACCCTGAAGTAGAAAATGACCTTCTGCAGCTTGGGCGCGCGGAGGCACAAAGAGTCCTCAGAGTGGTGCGTGAGCGTATCGCAGGAGGCGAGCCTGACAAGCTAGGCAAGCCCCTTAGGGGCGTGCTGGCGGGTTGCCGCAGAATTCGCACAGGCGATGTGCGCATTGTCTATCGAATTAACGGCACCGAGATCGTTTTGGTTCTCTGCATAGGTGCCAGGCGCGACGATGAAGTGTACGAAGCTGCCTACAAACGTGTGTAAACCCTAAGTCCCGCTTCGGCGGGGTTTAGGGTTTCCTGCTTGGGAAATGACAGCCCTCAAACCTCGCAGACAAACGTCCCCGTCCCCTCAAGAATGTTCTGCAGCGTCTCCTTCACCTCGTCCATGTCGCTCAGATCGCTGGTCAGGATGATCTCCAGCACTTCATCCCCCCTCAGCGCATCGCGGTCCCCGGCCGCCACTTCGATCAGCAGGCGCTGGGCGCTCAGGGTCACTTTCAGCCCGTCCAGCGTCGACGGCTCGTCATCCAGGGTCAGGTCGACCGTGTCTTCATCCGGATAGCGGGTAAGCAGGAACATCTGACCCTTGTCGCTGTGGCAGCAGAGGGTCGCCATGTTGTCTTCCTCGTCATCGCAAGGGGTGGCGAAGAGCAGGGCGGTCGTGATTTGCATGGACAGGCTCGGGTCAAAGGAAACGGAAGGGAATTCTGACAGTCTTGCACGTATCCATAAACGTAAAGTTACCCCCCCTTGACCGAAATTGTCGCAGCGCTGCAAGCGTTGGTGACTACTCAGTCGTTAAGCTTCGGCGAGCCCTGGGCGTGCTGTGCACGTCCAACGCCTGGTTATAACCGTCCGCCATGCCACGGGTTGGCTATCGTTGATCCGTACACGGCGCACGCGAGCGACGCTTCAATTATTACAAAGCCCAAGCGGAGTACCACAGATGGCGTTTTTCACCGCAGCCAGCAAGGCCGACTTCCAGCATCAACTGCAAGCGGCTCTGGCGCAGCACATCAGCGAACAGGCACTGCCACAAGTGGCGCTGTTCGCCGAACAGTTCTTCGGCATCATCTCTATGGACGAACTCACCCAGCGCAGGCTTTCCGACCTGGCTGGCTGTACCCTTTCTGCCTGGCGCATCATCGAGCGCTTCGACGCCGAACAACCTCAAGTGCGGGTGTACAACCCTGATTACGAACGCAACGGCTGGCAATCGACCCACACCGTGGTCGAGGTGCTGCACCATGATTTACCCTTCCTGGTCGACTCGGTGCGCACCGAGCTCAACCGCCGGGGCTACAGCATCCACACCCTGCAAACCACGGTACTGAGCGTACGCCGCGGTGCCAAAGGC
Organism: Pseudomonas sp. DCB_AW; assembly: GCF_026240895.1. NCBI lineage: Bacteria > Pseudomonadati > Pseudomonadota > Gammaproteobacteria > Pseudomonadales > Pseudomonadaceae > Pseudomonas > Pseudomonas sp. DCB_AW. The sequence goes on along the minus strand of NZ_JAPFCE010000061.1, from coordinate 17,983 downwards.
GAGTTGCTGGAACTGCTGCCCAAGGGTACCCACGGTGAAGGCGTGCGCCATGAGTCGCTGATGTACCTGGAGATCGACCGCTGCGCCAACGCCGCCGAACTGACGGTGCTGGCCCGTGAAATCGAACAAGTGCTGGCCGAAGTGCGGGTAGCGGTCGCCGATTTCGAACCGATGAAGGCCAAGCTGCGCGAAGTCGTGGCGCTGGTGGAACAGACCGCGTTTGGCCCGGCGCAGCATGACAAAGGCGAGGTGAAGGCGTTTCTCGAGTGGCTGCTGGACAACCATTTCACCTTCCTCGGCTACGAAGAATTCACCGTCCAGGGCGGCAGCGATGGCGGCCAGATGGTCTACGACGAACAATCGTTCCTTGGCCTGCCTCGTCGCCTGCGCGTGGGACTGACGCCTGAAGAGCTGCGTATCGAAGACTACGCCGTAGCCTACCTCAACGAGCCGCTGCTGCTGTCCTTCGCCAAGGCCGCGCTGCCCAGCCGCGTGCACCGCCCGGCCTACCCGGACTACGTGTCGATCCGCCAGCTGGACGCGGATGGCAAGGTGGTCAAAGAACACCGCTTCATGGGCTTGTACACCTCCTCGGTGTATGGCGAGAGCGTGCATGCCATCCCGTACATTCGGGTCAAGGTTGCCGAAGTCGAGCGCCGTTCTGGCTTCGACCCCAAGGCTCACCTGGGCAAGGAACTGGCCCAGGTGCTCGAAGTGCTGCCGCGCGACGACCTGTTCCAGACCCCGATCGACGAGCTGTTCAGCACGGTCATGGCCATCGTGCAGATCCAGGAGCGCAACAAGATTCGCGTGTTCCTGCGCAAAGACCCTTACGGCCGCTTCTGCTACTGCCTGGCCTACGTGCCGCGCGAGGTCTACTCCACCGAAGTGCGGCAGAAGATCCAGCAGGTGCTGATGGAGCGCCTCAAAGCCAGCGACTGCGAGTTCTGGACCTTCTTCTCCGAATCGGTGTTGGCGCGCGTGCAGCTGATTTTGCGGGTCGACCCGAAGAACCGCATCGACATCGACCCGCAGCAACTGGAAAACGAAGTGATCCAGGCCTGCCGCTCGTGGCAAGACGATTACTCGACCCTGGTGGTAGAAAACTTCGGCGAAGCCCAGGGCACCAACATCCTGGCCGACTTCCCCAAAGGTTTCCCGGCGGGCTACCGCGAGCGCTTCGCGGCGCACTCGGCCGTGGTCGACCTGCAGCATGTGCTGGGGTTGTCTGAAAGCAAGCCGCTGGCCATGAGCTTCTACCAGCCGCTGACCCAGGTCGGCGAGCGTACCCTGCATTGCAAGCTGTACCACGCCGACACCCCGCTGGCGCTGTCCGATGTCTTGCCGATTCTGGAAAACCTCGGTTTGCGCGTGCTTGGCGAGTTCCCATATCGCCTGCGCCACGCCAATGGCCGTGAGTACTGGATCCATGACTTCGCCTTCACCTACAGCGAAGGCCTGAGCCTGGATATCCAGCAGCTCAACGACACCCTGCAGGACGCCTTCATCCACATCGTCCGCGGCGATGCCGAGAACGACGCCTTCAACCGCCTGGTGCTGACCGCCGGCCTGCCGTGGCGCGATGTGGCGCTGCTGCGTGCGTATGCCCGTTACCTCAAGCAGATCCGCCTGGGCTTCGACCTGGGCTACATCGCCAGCACCTTGAACAACCACACCGGTATCGCTCGCGAACTGACCCGGTTGTTCAAGACCCGCTTCTACCTGGCGCGCAAACTGACTCAAGACGACCTGGACGACAAGCAGCAGCGTCTGGAGCAGGCGATCTTGACGGCGCTGGACGATGTTCAGGTGCTCAACGAAGACCGCATCCTGCGTCGCTACCTGGACCTGATCAAGGCCACCCTGCGCACCAACTTCTACCAGCCCGATGCCAACGGCCAGAACAAGTCGTACTTCAGCTTCAAGTTCAACCCCAAGCTGATCCCCGAGCTGCCAAAGCCGGTACCCAAGTTCGAGATCTTCGTTTATTCGCCACGGGTCGAAGGCGTGCACCTGCGCTTCGGCAACGTCGCCCGTGGCGGCCTGCGCTGGTCGGACCGCGAGGAAGACTTCCGCACCGAGGTGCTCGGCCTGGTCAAGGCCCAGCAGGTGAAGAACTCGGTCATCGTGCCAGTCGGCGCCAAAGGCGGCTTCCTGCCGCGCCGCCTGCCCCTGGGTGGCAGCCGTGACGAGATCGCTGCCGAAGGCATTGCCTGCTACCGCATCTTCATTTCTGGCCTGCTCGACATCACCGACAACCTCAAGGACGGGGGCGTGGTGCCGCCGGCCAACGTGGTGCGGCACGATGAAGACGATCCGTACCTGGTAGTGGCCGCCGACAAAGGCACCGCGACGTTCTCGGACATCGCCAACGGCATCGCCATCGATTACGGCTTCTGGCTGGGCGACGCCTTTGCCTCGGGCGGCTCGGCCGGTTATGACCACAAGAAGATGGGCATCACCGCCCGTGGCGCCTGGGTGGGTGTACAGCGCCACTTCCGCGAGCGCGGCATCAACGTGCAGGAAGACCCGATTACCGTGATCGGCGTCGGCGACATGGCCGGCGACGTGTTCGGCAATGGCTTGCTGATGTCAGACAAACTCAAGCTGGTGGCGGCGTTCAACCACCTGCACATCTTCATCGACCCGAACCCGGAGCCGGCCAACAGCTTCGCCGAGCGCAAGCGCCTGTTCGACCTGCCGCGTTCGGCCTGGAGCGACTACGACACCAGCATTATGTCCGAAGGCGGCGGGATCTTCCCGCGCAGTGCCAAGAGCATTGCCATCAGCCCGCAGATGAAAGAACGCTTTGCCATCGAAGCCGACCGCCTGACCCCGACCGAGCTGCTCAATGCACTGCTCAAGGCGCCAGTCGACCTGCTGTGGAACGGCGGCATCGGCACTTATGTCAAGGCCAGCAGCGAGAGCCACGCCGATGTCGGCGACAAGGCCAACGACGCCCTGCGCGTCAACGGCAACGAGCTGCGCTGCAAGGTGGTGGGCGAGGGCGGCAACCTGGGCATGACCCAGCTTGGCCGGGTCGAGTTCGGCCTCAATGGCGGCGCGACCAACACCGACTTCATCGACAACGCCGGCGGCGTGGACTGCTCGGACCACGAGGTCAATATCAAGATCCTGCTCAATGAAGTGGTGCAGGGTGGCGACATGACCGAGAAGCAGCGCAACCAGCTGCTCGGCAGCATGACCGAAGAAGTCGGCGCGCTGGTGCTGGGCAACAACTACAAGCAGACCCAGGCGTTGTCCCTGGCGGCCCGCCGCGCTCGCGAGCGGATTGCCGAATACAAGCGCCTGATGGCGGACCTGGAAGGGCGTGGCAAGCTCGACCGTGCCATCGAGTTCCTGCCGTCCGAAGAGCAACTGGCCGAGCGCCTGGCGGCTGGCCAGGGCCTGACCCGTGCCGAGCTGTCGGTGCTGATCTCGTACAGCAAGATCGACCTCAAGGAGCAACTGCTGAAGTCGCTGGTGCCGGACGACGATTACCTGACCCGCGACATGGAGACCGCGTTCCCGCCGTCACTGGTCAGCAAGTTTGCCGAGTCCATGCGCCGTCATCGCCTGAAACGCGAGATCGTCAGCACCCAGATCGCCAACGACCTGGTCAACAACATGGGCATCACCTTCGTCCAGCGCCTGAAGGAATCGACCGGCATGAGCCCGGCCAACGTGGCGGGCGCCTATGTGATCGTGCGCGACATCTTCCACCTGCCGCACTGGTTCCGTCAGATCGAAGCGCTGGACTATCAGGTGCCGGCCGAAATCCAGCTGACCCTGATGGACGAGTTGATGCGCCTGGGCCGCCGTGCCACGCGCTGGTTCCTGCGCAGCCGCCGCAACGAGCAGGATGCCGGGCGTGATACCGCGCATTTCGGGCCGAAAATCGCGCAACTGGGGCTCAAGCTCGACGAACTGCTGGAAGGCCCGACCCGCGAGCGCTGGATGGTGCGCTACCAGGGCTTCGTCGACGCCGGTGTGCCGGAGCTGCTGGCGCGCATGGTGGCCGGTACCAGCCACCTGTACACCTTGTTGCCGATCATCGAGGCGGCGGATGTGACCGGCCATGACCCGGCGCAGGTGGCCAAGGCGTTCTTCGCCGTGGGCAGCTCGCTAGACCTGACCTGGTACCTGCAGGAGATCAGCAACCTGCCGGTGGAAAACAACTGGCAGGCCTTGGCCCGCGAGGCGTTCCGCGACGATATCGACCTGCAGCAGCGGGCGATCACCATTTCTGTGCTGCAGATGGTCGATGCACCGCAGGACATGGATGCCCGCGTGGCGCTGTGGGCCGAGCAGCACCGGGTGATGGTCGAGCGCTGGCGCGCGATGCTGGATGACCTGCGCAATGCCACCGGGACTGACTATGCGATGTACGCGGTGGCCAACCGCGAGCTGGTCGACCTGGCCATGAGCGGGCAGGCGGTGGTGGTGCCGTCCTGATCGGTGGTCTGAAATGAAAAAGCCCCGGCAGCGATGCCGGGGCTTTCTATTTGTAATTGTCCGACCTAGCAGGTGATCGGGTCTTTGTAGGAGCGGCCTTGTGTCGCGAAAGGGCCGCATAGCGGCCCCGGCAATATCAGCCTGATGCGCAAATCGTGGGGGCGCTTCGCACCCCTTTCGCGACACAAGGCCGCTCCTACAGGCTTACTTGAACCGCCGCTCCACACCTTTCTCCACCAGAATCTTCGCCGAAATCTCTTCCACCGAAAAATGCGTGGAATTGATATTGGGAATGTTCTCCCGCCGGAACAGGCTCTCTACCTCGCGCACCTCGAACTCGCACTGGGCAAAGCTGGAATAGCGGCTGTTGGGCTTGCGCTCGTGGCGGATGGCCGTCAGGCGGTCCGGGTCGATGGTCAGGCCAAACAGCTTGCTGTGGTGCTTTTTCAGCACCGCCGGCAGTTGCAGGCGCTCCATGTCATCTTCGGTCAGCGGGTAGTTGGCCGCACGAATACCGAATTGCATGGCCATGTACAGGCAGGTTGGCGTCTTGCCGCAGCGTGAGACGCCGACCAGAATCAGGTCGGCCTTGTCGTAGTAGTGCGTGCGTGCGCCATCATCGTTGTCTAGGGCGAAGTTGACCGCCTCGATACGCTCCATGTAGTTGGAGTTGCCGCCAATCGAGTGGGATTTGCCGACGGAATACGACGAATGGGCGGTCAATTCTTGCTCGAGCGGGGATAAAAACGACGAAAAGATGTCGATCATGAAGCCATTCGAGGTAGCCAGGATCTCGCGGATGTCCTGATTGACGATGGTGTCGAAGATGATAGGGCGCACACCATCGCGCTCGGCGGCAGCGTTGATTTGCTGCACCATGGTGCGCGCTTTGTCTGGCGTATCGATGTAGGGACGGGTGAATTTGTTGAACGGAATGCTTTCGAATTGAGCGAGCAAGCTTTGCCCCAGGGTCTCGGCGGTGATGCCGGTGCCGTCGGAGATGAAGAACGCGGTTCTTTTCATTTGCACCCTGGGCCTTAAGCTGATGACGTTTCTTGGATATGATAAGTTCGGTTTGCCGAATGCGGCTGTCGGCATTCTCACTTATTTTCCAGGTACAGGCCACAAACGCCCGGCCAAGTCAAAGCAGACAGGCGGGCGCCTTTGAGCTTTTCCAACACAGTTAGTGGAGAGATCACCTTGGTAGAGTACGTAGTTTCCCTCGATAAGCTCGGCGTCCATGATGTGGAGCATGTGGGGGGCAAGAACGCATCCCTGGGCGAGATGATCAGCAACCTTGCGGGTGCTGGTGTATCGGTGCCGGGCGGCTTTGCCACTACGGCGCAGGCGTACCGCGATTTTCTCGAACAGAGTGGTCTCAACGACCGGATCCATGCCGCACTCGATGCGCTGGACGTGGATGACATCAACGCCCTGACCAAAACCGGCGCGCAGATTCGCCAGTGGGTCATGGAAGCTGAATTCCCGGCGCGTCTGGATGCGGAAATCCGTACGGCCTTCGCCGAAATGGCCGCTGGCAACGACAACATGGCCGTTGCCGTGCGTTCTTCGGCCACCGCCGAAGACCTGCCGGACGCCTCGTTTGCCGGTCAGCAAGAAACCTTCCTCAACATCCGCGGCGTCGACAACGTGATCCGCGCGGCCAAGGAAGTGTTCGCCTCGCTGTTCAACGACCGCGCCATTGCCTACCGCGTGCACCAGGGCTTCGACCACAAGCTGGTGGCCCTGTCGGCCGGCGTGCAGCGCATGGTCCGTTCCGAGACCGGCACCGCCGGTGTGATGTTCACCCTCGACACCGAGTCGGGCTTCCGCGACGTGGTGTTCATCACCGGCGCCTATGGCCTGGGTGAAACCGTCGTGCAGGGTGCGGTCAACCCTGACGAGTTCTACGTACACAAGCAAACCTTGCAGGCCGGCCGCCCGGCCATTCTGCGCCGCAACCTGGGCAGCAAGGCGATCAAGATGATCTACGGCGACGAGGCCAAGGCCGGTCGTTCGGTCAAGACCGTCGAAGTCGACCGCGCCGAACGCGCCCGCTTCTGCCTGAGCGACGCCGAAGTCAACGAACTGGCCAAGCAGGCCATGATCATCGAGCAGCACTATCAGCGCCCGATGGACATCGAGTGGGCCAAAGACGGTGACGACGGCAAGCTGTACATCGTTCAGGCCCGCCCTGAAACCGTAAAAAGCCGTTCCAGCGCCAATGTCATGGAACGCTACCTGCTCAAAGAGAAAGGCACCGTACTGGTCGAAGGCCGCGCCATCGGCCAGCGTATCGGCGCCGGCAAGGTCCGCGTGATCAACGACGTGTCGGAAATGGACAAGGTCCAGCCGGGCGACGTGCTGGTCTCCGACATGACCGACCCGGACTGGGAACCGGTCATGAAGCGCGCCAGCGCCATCGTCACCAACCGTGGCGGGCGTACCTGCCACGCGGCGATCATTGCCCGTGAGCTGGGTATTCCGGCCGTTGTCGGTTGCGGCAACGCCACCCAGCTGCTCAAGGACGGCCAGGGCGTGACGGTCTCCTGCGCCGAAGGCGATACCGGCTTCATCTTCGAAGGCGAGCTGGGCTTCGACATCAAGCAGAACTCGGTCGACGCCATGCCGGACCTGCCGTTCAAGATCATGATGAACGTCGGCAACCCGGACCGTGCCTTCGACTTCGCCCAGCTGCCCAACGCCGGTGTCGGCCTGGCGCGCCTGGAGTTCATCATCAACCGCATGATCGGCGTGCACCCCAAGGCGCTGCTGAACTATGCCGGCCTGCCGGCAGAGCTCAAGGACAGCGTCGACAAGCGCATCGCCGGTTACGACGACCCGGTCGGCTTCTATGTCGAGAAGCTGGTCGAAGGCATCAGCACCCTGGCGGCAGCCTTCTACCCGAAAAAGGTCATCGTGCGCCTGTCGGACTTCAAGTCCAACGAATACGCCAACCTGATCGGCGGCAAGCTGTACGAGCCGGAAGAAGAAAACCCGATGCTGGGCTTCCGTGGCGCTTCGCGTTACATCAGCGAATCGTTCCGTGACTGCTTCGAGCTCGAATGCCGCGCGCTTAAGCGCGTGCGCAACGAAATGGGCCTGACCAACGTCGAAATCATGGTGCCGTTCGTGCGCACCTTGGGCGAAGCCAGCCAGGTCATCGACCTGTTGGCCGAAAACGGCCTGGCCCGTGGCGACAATGGCCTGCGCGTGATCATGATGTGCGAGCTGCCGTCCAACGCGATTCTGGCCGAAGAGTTCCTGGAATACTTCGACGGCTTCTCGATCGGCTCTAACGACCTGACCCAGCTGACCCTGGGCCTGGACCGTGACTCGGGGATCATTGCGCACCTGTTCGACGAGCGTAACCCTGCCGTCAAGAAGCTGCTGGCCAACGCCATCCAGGCGTGCAACAAGGCCGGCAAGTACATCGGCATCTGCGGCCAGGGCCCATCGGACCACCCAGACCTGGCCAAATGGCTGATGGAGCAGGGCATCGAAAGCGTGTCGCTGAACCCGGACTCGGTGCTCGAGACCTGGTTCTTCCTGGCCGAGGGCCAGGGCGCAGCCTGATGCAGTGAATTGCGGGGGCGCGTCTGGCGCGCTCCCGCCTGGTTTTATCCAGGGCGAGTTCCAGTAATGGTTCCCGCCCTTTTTTGTGCACCAAGCAACCTTATGCATAGCAGCAGCACTTTATTTCCCGTGGCCTTGCTCAGCGCAGAGCGCCGAGGCGACTTGAGCGAGGATGTGTACCGGATCAAGGCTGGCAACAGCCCCGACCCGAGCGTCGAGCTGGCCGTGACCCGCCTTGGGTTGGCCGACCAGCCAGGCGCCCAGGGCGTACCGGTCATTCTCTTGCACGGCAGTTTCTCCAACCGCCGTTTCTGGTATTCGCCCAAAGGCATCGGCCTGGGTGCGTTTCTCGCCCGCGCAGGTTTCGATGTGTGGATCCCGGAGATGCGTGGCCATGGCCTGTCGCCGCGCAATCGCCAGTGGCAGCACAACCGTGTCGCCGACTATGCCCGCGATGACTTGCCCTTGATTGCTGCATTCGTTCAGGAGCAGGCCGGCCAGGCGCCGCACTGGGTTGGCCATTCCCTGGGCGGTACCACCCTGGCCGCCGCACTGGGTGGCGGGTATTTGCCACCTGAGCAGGTCGCCAGCGCGGCGTTCTTCGGCACCCAGGTCAGCCGCGTGTACTGGCCCTTGAAAGTGCCGCCGGTGGTGTGGGGGGCGAAGTTTTTGCTCAAGCGCTGGCGGCAGATTCCGGGGCAGCGCTTAAAGCGTGGCCCCGAGGACGAGCCGATCGGCCTGGCCCTCGAAAGCATGCGCTGGCATGGCCTGTTCGGGCGCTTTGGCGACAAGGACAATGATTGGTGGGCCGGGCTTGCACGGGTCGATGTGCCGGTGCTGGCCGTGGCCGGCGCGGGCGACTTCCAGGACCCTGTATGGGCTTGCCGCAAGCTGTTCGAACAGTTGGGCGGGTCGAGCAAGCAGTTTCTGCGGCTGGGGCGCGAGGAAGGCTTCGAGGCGTTCGGGCATGTCGACATGCTGGTCAGCAAGGCGGCCCAGGCTCAGGTCTGGCCGTTGGTGGAGCGCTGGTTGAGGGACCCCTTGGTGCCCGTGCATGCTTCGATTGTGATGGCGGAGCCTGTGTTGGCCAGCTGATTCTGTGCAGCCTTTACTGGCCCTTTCGCGGGCAAGCCCGCTCCCACAGGATCACTGCAGCTCCTAGGCCAGTGGTATTCCTGTAGGAGCGGGCTTGCCCGCGAAAGGGCCGGTACAGGCACAAGCTGACCACTCAGTCCTGGATGACTGCGACAGCCTCTCCGGTGTAGCCTTGGCCCACACCCGCTTTCGTTGTGACTGACAGGAGCTTCCCATGCAGCATTACGTAACGCCCGACCTCTGCGACGCCTACCCGGACCTGATCCAGGTGCTCGAACCCATGTTCAGCAACTTCGGCGGCCGCGATTCGTTCGGCGGCCAAATCGTCACCCTCAAATGCTTCGAAGACAACTCGCTGGTCAAGGAGCAGGTCGAACTCGACGGCAAGGGCAAGGTGCTGGTGGTCGACGGCGGCGGTTCGCTGCGCTGTGCGCTGCTGGGCGACATGCTGGCCGAGAAGGCTGCCAAAAATGGCTGGGAAGGCTTGGTGATCTACGGCTGCGTACGCGACGTGGACATCCTGATCCAGACCGACGTCGGCGTGCAGGCCCTGGCCAGCCACCCGAAGAAGAGCAACAAGCGCGGCATCGGCGAGCTCGACGTGCCAGTGACCTTCGCCGGCGTGACCTTCCGCTCGGGTGAATACGTATATGCCGACAACAATGGCGTGCTGGTCTCGCCAAGCCCGCTGAAAATGCCGGAGTGATGCGCCGCACGCGCTGATGGAGCTTTGATGTTCGAGGAAGACAACGCGCAGTGGGGGCTGGTGCATGCCCTGGTGCTCGATGGCAAAGGCGGCGCGCGCTCGATTGCCCGTACCGAACTGGACGACCTGCAACTGCACCCCCAGGAAAGCCTCTGGCTGCACTGGGACCGCAGCCACCCGCAAACCCGTACCTGGCTGCTGCGCGACAGCGGCCTGAGCGAGTTTGCCTGCGATTTGCTGCTGGAAGAAAACACCCGGCCGCGCTTGCTGCCGCTGGTGGATGAACAGTTGTTGCTGTTTTTGCGCGGGGTCAACCTCAACCCGGGCGCCGAGCCTGAAGACATGGTTTCGGTGCGCATTTTCGCCGAGGCGCAGCGGGTCATCTCGCTGCGCCTGCGGCCGCTGCGGGCCAGCGACGAAATTCTGCAGTTGCTCAGCGAGGGCAGGGGGCCTAAGTCGGCTTCCGAGTTGTTGCTGTTGATGGGGGAACTGCTGACCGAAAAGGTCCAGGGCCTGGTCAGCGACCTGTCCGAATTGGTTGATCTCGAAGAAGAAAAGGTCGAATCCGACGAACGGTACACTCCAGAGCAGGGCAGCCTGCAGCAGATCCGCCGTCGGGCCGCTGGCCTGCGGCGTTTTCTGGCGCCGCAGCGTGAAATCTACGCCCAGCTGTCACGCAGCAAGTGGAGCTGGTTCGCCGATGCCGATGCCGACTACTGGAACGAGTTGAACAACAGCCTGATCCGCTACCTCGAAGAGCTCGAGCTGACCCGCGAGCGGGCCGCGCTGGTGCTTGAGAGCGAGGACCGGCGCCGCAGCGAGCGGATGAACCGGACCATGTACCGCTTCGGCATCATCACCTGTATTTTCCTGCCCATGAGCTTCGTCACCGGGCTGCTCGGCATCAACGTCGGCGGTATTCCGGGGTCGAACAGCCCGTATGGCTTCCTGTTCGCCAGCCTGCTGGTGCTGGGCTTGGCAGTGGGGCAGTGGTGGCTGTTCCGGCGGTTGCGGTGGGTGTGAATGGCTATTGACCTGTACTGGCCTCTTCGCGGGCATTGCATTGATTTATCTTGCAGCGCGATCCCTGTGGGAGCGGGCTTGCCCGCGAAGAATCCAACGCGTGTTCATTTTGAAACATTCGTCCCAAGGCGATGTGTGACCCATCGCTGTGCCATCTCGTCTCTTGCTGATACTGCGCGAGGTGCCCATGCACGATCCGTTTGAAGAATCCCTGCGCGACCTGCTCAAGGCGTCACCGTCCGGCCAGGACCGAGATGACGCCGCCTGCTTGGGTCGTGTGCTGAAAACCGCCAACCGCCAGGTCGGTGCGGGTGATCTGTTCAGCCTGCTTGGCCGTTGGAGCCAGGCGCTGCTGATTGCCGTCAACAATGGCTCGGCGCATGTTGCGCCCGTGCGTAGAAACTCTACCCGCAACGCTGCCAGCGGCAGCAAAGCAGATAAGGCCGATTGAATATGGAACTGGATCTCTGGACCCAAAGCCTGGTCACTGCCATGACGGCCCTTTGGACCAAGGTGGCGAACTTCATCCCTAACCTGTTCGGCGCGCTGGTGGTGGTGCTGCTCGGTTTCGTGGTGGCCAAGCTGCTCGATGCGCTGCTCTCCAAATTGCTCGCCAAGCTTGGCTTGGACCGCCTGATGGCCGGTACCGGGCTGACCAAGATGTTGAGCCGGGGTGGCATCCAGGTGCCGATATCGACCCTGATCGGCAAGATCGTCTACTGGTTCGTGTTGCTGATCTTCCTCGTTTCGGCCGCTGAATCGCTGGGCCTTGAGCGGGTGTCGGCGACCCTCGACATGCTCGCCCTGTACCTGCCTAAAGTGTTCGGCGCGGCGCTGGTGCTGCTGGCCGGCGTGCTGCTGGCGCAGGTGGCTAATGGCCTGGTGCGCGGTGCAGCCGAAGGCATTGGCCTTGAGTATTCCGCCGGTATTGGGCGTATCACCCAAGGCCTGGTGATCATCATCAGCATCTCGGTGGCCATCAGCCAGCTCGAGGTCAAGACCGACCTGCTGAACCACGTGATCGTCATCGGGCTGATTACCGTTGGTCTGGCCGTTGCCTTGGCCATGGGCCTCGGCAGCCGCGAAATCGCTGGGCAAATTCTGGCCGGCATCTACGTGCGCGAGCTGTACCAAGTCGGCCAGCAGGTGCGGATTGGAGAGGTCGAAGGGCATATCGAGGAAATCGGCACGGTGAAGACGACGCTGTTGACCGATGATGGCGAACTGGTGTCGCTGTCTAACCGCGTGTTGCTTGAGCAGCGTGTCAATAGCCGCTAACCGCACAAAAGCTGTTAATGTATGCCGCCGCGAAATCGACCCCACGGGGTCGAGCGGCGACATTGACCTGACTGTCGGCCAGATCCGTTTTGAATAAAGTTCATTCGCCGCCCATGCGTTATGACCCCCGCGAGCTCACCGACGAAGAGTTGGTGGCGCGTTCGCATGAGGAGCTGTACCACGTTACCCGCGCCTATGAGGAGCTCATGCGGCGCTACCAGCGGACCCTGTTCAACGTCTGTGCACGTTATTTGGGGAACGACCGGGATGCCGACGATGTCTGTCAGGAAGTGATGCTGAAAGTGCTGTACGGGCTGAAAAACTTCGAAGGTAAATCGAAGTTCAAAACCTGGCTCTACAGCATCACCTACAACGAGTGCATTACCCAGTACCGCAAGGAGCGACGCAAACGTCGGTTGATGGATGCCTTGAGTCTGGACCCTATTGAAGAGGCGTCCGAAGACAAGGCACCCAAACCCGAAGAAAAAGGCGGGCTGGACAAATGGCTCGTGCATGTGAACCCGATCGATCGGGAAATCCTGGTGCTGCGATTTGTCGCAGAGCTGGAATTTCAGGAAATCGCGGATATCATGCACATGGGCCTGAGCGCGACGAAAATGCGTTACAAGCGCGCGCTAGACAAGCTTCGAGAGAAATTTCACGGGCTGGATGAAACTTAAGCGCGTGCAATAATCTCTAACGAATCGGCGAGTTCTGCTAGACTAGCCGTCGAGTTGTCCCCCTTGTTGTTGGTGGGACTGCTTAACTATCACCAGATGGGGATTTAACGGATGAAATTGAAAAACACCTTGGGCTTGGCCATTGGCTCGCTCGTAGCCGCTACTTCGTTCGGCGTTCTGGCTCAAGGCCAAGGCGCAGTCGAAATCGAAGGTAACGTTACCAAGCAGTACTACGACAGCGAGCGTAACTTCAAGAACGACGGCACCAATCCTGGTGTTCGCCTCGGTTACTTCCTGACCGACGACGTCTCCCTGGACCTGGGCTACAACGAGACTCACAACGCTCGTGGTGAAGTCTTCAACAAAGACATCAAAGGTTCGAAAGCCAAGCTCGACGCTACCTACCACTTCGGTACCGTAGGCGATGCTCTGCGTCCGTACGTTTCCGCTGGTTTCGCTCACGAGAGCCTGGGCCAAGCTACCCGTAGCGGCCGCGACCACTCCACCTTCGCCAACGTTGGCGCTGGCGCCAAGTGGTACATCACCGACATGTTCTTCGCCCGTGCTGGCGTTGAAGCCATGTACAACATCGACAACGGCAACACCGAGTGGGGCCCATCCGTTGGTGTTGGTCTGAACTTCGGTGGCAGCGGTGGCAAAGTTGCTCCAGCTCCGGCTCCAGTAGCTGAAGTCTGCTCCGACAGCGACAACGACGGCGTGTGCGACAACGTCGACAAGTGCCCAGACACCCCGGCCAACGTTACCGTTGACGCCGACGGCTGCCCGGCTGTTGCCGAAGTCGTTCGTGTTGAGCTGGACGTCAAGTTCGACTTCGACAAGTCGGTCGTCAAGCCAAACAGCTACGGCGACATCAAGAACCTGGCTGACTTCATGAAGCAGTACCCACAAACCACCACCGTGGTTGAAGGTCACACTGACTCCGTAGGTCCAGACGCTTACAACCAGAAGCTGTCCGAGCGTCGTGCCAACGCTGTCAAGCAAGTCCTGACCCAGCAGTACGGCGTAGAATCGAGCCGTGTTGACTCGGTTGGCTACGGTGAGACCCGTCCGGTTGCTGACAACGCCACCGAAGAAGGTCGCGCTGTTAACCGTCGCGTTGAAGCGCAAGTAGAAGCCCAAGCCAAGTAATTGGTTCGATGCTTCATGAAAAACCCGGCCTCGGCCGGGTTTTTCTTTGCCTGCGATTTCATGGGTGCTGGCTTGCCAGCGAAGAGGCCAGCACAAGCAACACGCCGCTAGCCAGCGGCTGACCATTCCATCAGCTGTGCCTGAGCAACTCCAACCACCTCGCCAATCACCAGTATCGCCGGGCTGCAGAGCCCGAACGCCCGCGCATCGTCAACCATCCCCTGCACATCACTGCGGCATTCACGCTGCTGCGGCAATGACGCATTCTCGATCATCGCCACCGGCATATGGGGCGCCATGCCACCGTGCAGCAGCCCTTGGCGAATCTGCTCCAGCCGCGCTACACCCATGTACACCACCAGCGTCGTACCACCCTGCGCCAGCGCCGCCCAGTTCAGGTCGCTGTCATCCTGGGTATGTGCGGTTACCAGCGTCACGCCGCGGCTCACCCCGCGTGAGGTCAGTGATATGCCGCATTGCGTCGCCCCCGCCAAGCCTGCTGTGATGCCGTTGACCAGCTCGACCTCGATGCCATGGCCTTGCAGCCAGGCAGCCTCTTCGCCACCCCGACCGAAGATGCACGGGTCGCCGCCTTTGAGCCGTACCACACAGCGCCCCTGGCGCGCATGGCGCAACATCAGGCGCTGGATAAAGGCCTGCGGCGTGGAGCGGCAGCCACCGCGCTTGCCCACGGCAATCACCCGTGCCTGTGGGCAATGCTCCAGCACGGCGGGGTTCACCAGGTCGTCGATCATCACCACCTGGGCGTGCTGCAGTGCACGCACGGCCTTGAGGGTCAGCAGTTCGGGGTCGCCAGGGCCAGCACCGACCAGCCAGACTTTTGCATTCATCAACGTTTCCTCATCGGCAAGGCGACTCAGCCCTTGAGCAGGGTGAGCAGCAGTATCAGGTTACACAGCAGGGACAGCAGGGCCAGGGTGCGCCAGACTTTCAGCGGTTCGCGCTCCAGCAACGGCCGGGGGCGATTAGGCGCATCCTGGCGGTCGCCGCGTTCGAGCAGCAGCAACCAGTGTTCAGCGGTTTCAAAGCGGTGCGCCGGGTCGGCCGCCACCGCTTGCAGCAGGTTGTGCTGCAACCATTCCGGCAGATCAGGGCGATAGCGCGAGGCATTGACCGGCTGGCCGAAGCGTGGCCGCTGGAACGGCTCCACTTCGCCATAGGGGTAGTGCCCGGTCAGCAGGTGATAGAGCGTCACGCCGGCGGCATAGAGGTCTTGCCGCGGGCTGGGGGGCTGGCCTTCGAAGGCTTCCGGGGCGATGAAGGAGGGCGTGCCGGGCAGCTCGTGCTGCGGGTCTTCGGACAGGCCAGGGCAGTAGGCCAAACCGAAGTCCAGCAGGCGCAGTTGGCCATCGGCGCCCAGGTGCAGGTTTTCTGGTTTGATGTCGCGGTGCAGCAAGTTGCGCCGATGCAGCACGCCGACGGCTTGCAGCAGTTGACGGGCCATTTCCAGCCACTGCGCCAGCGGCAGCGGCCCGTGCTGGTTGAGCAGCGCCGAAAGGCTTTGGCCGGGGTATTCGCGCATCACGTAGTACAGGTGCTGGCGCTGGCTGGCGACGTGCAGTTCAGGGAAGTGCCGCCCGGCCACCCTGCGCAGGAACCACTCTTCCATCAGCAGCCCTTGCGCTGCCCCAGGCTCCTGTTCGCGGGCAGCGGGCAGGGTCTTGAGCAGCCATGCGTGGCCGTGGCCGTCGCGTGCCCGGTACAGCAGGGATTGACGGCTGTGCGAGAGCAGCGTCTCGATCTGCCAGCCATCGATCACCTGGCCTTCGCGAAGGGGGCCGGGCACAGGCCACTGCTGCAGCTGTGCCAAGGTATCGCCCAGGTTGGTCGGCCCCAGTTGTTCAACCTGCACCAACAAGGCGCTGGCGTTGTCCTGGCTGCCATTGAGGTGGGCGCTGGCAACCAGAGTGTCGGCCGCCTGTTGCAGATCGGGCTGCTCGCGCAAGACCGACTGGATGTGCTGGTCACCCAGGCTGGCCCAGACCCCATCGCTCAAGAGCACGAAGCACTCGCCTGGCTGCAGTTCGCCTTCCAGGTAATCGACCAACAGGTGCTGGTCCAGCCCTAGTGCGCGTTTGAGCACATGCTGCATGCCCGGTTGATCCCACACGTGGTCTTCGCTCAGGCACTGCAGGCGGCCGTGGTGCCAGCGGTAGACGCGGCAGTCGCCGACATGCGCCAGGGTAAAGCGCCGACCGCGCAGCACCAGTGCGCTGAGGGTGGTCAACAGCGGCTGGCCGCTGCCCTGGGCGCGCAGCCAGCGGTTCTGCGCCAGCAACAGGCGGTCCAGCGCCTGTGCCACGCTCCAGGTGGCGGGGGTGGCGTAGTAGTCCAGGGCCAGCGCCTGCAAGCTGGCCCGTGCGGCCAGGCCGCCATCGGCGCATTGGCTGACACCGTCGGCGAGGGCGAACAGGTAGCCCTTGCTGGCGGCCAGCTCTGGCGCCGGGGTGACCAGGCGCAGGGCATCCTGGTTTTCCGCGCGGGGCCCGGTGGCGCTGGCGTGGGCAAAGCTCAGTTGCAGGCTCATGGGGGGGCTCAGACCCGCGCCGCGGTCACGGCAGCCGAGCCCCAGGTGGTGCGCCAGCGCTGCTTGACGCCATGCAGGCCGAACCAGGCCAGCAAGCCGAGGCTGGCGAACAGCCACAGCCCCAATTGATAGTCGCCGGTGTGTTGCTTGATGGTGCCAAGGCCCGCGGCCAGCAGGAAGCCGCCGATGCCACCGGCCATGCCGATCAGCCCAGTCATTACCCCGATTTCCTGGCGGAAACGTTGTGGCACCAACTGGAACACGGCGCCATTGCCAGCGCCCAGGCCGAGCATGGCGCTGACGAACAGCGCTAGGGCCGCTGCCGCGCTGGGCAAGTTGAAGCCTACGGCCGCGATGCAGATGGCGGCCACGCTGTACATGCCCAGCAGCGTGCGAATGCCGCCAAAGCGATCGGCCAGAGCGCCGCCGAGCGGGCGCATCAGGCTACCGGCAAACACGCAGGCGGCTGTGTAGTAGCCGGCGGTAACCGGGCTCAGGCCATACTGGTCGCTGAAGTAGCCGGGCAGGGCACTGGCCAGGCCGATAAAGCCGCCGAAGGTAACGCTGTAGAAGAACATGAACCACCAGCTGTCGCGGTCACCGAGGGCCTTGAGGTAGTCGGCCATGGCTTTGCGCTTGGGCCGCTCGGGCGCGTTGCGCGCCAGCAGCGCGAACACCACCAGGGTCAGTGACAGCGGGATCAGGGCGAAGCCGAACACGTTGTTCCAGCCAAAGCCTGCAGCCAAGGCGGGAGCCAGCAAAGCGGCGAACACCGTGCCGGAGTTGCCGGCCCCGGCGATGCCCATGGCCTTGCCTTGGTGCTGCGGCGGGTACCACTGCGAGGCCAGCGGCAGCGAAACCGCGAACGAGGCGCCGGCAAAGCCCAGGAACACCCCTAGCAGCAAGGCCTGCTCATAACTGTGTACGCCCAGGTACCAAGCGCCAGCCAGGGCGACGATGACGATCACCTGGCCGATCAGGCCGGCGGTCTTGGGCGAAAGGCGGTCAACCAGCAGCCCCATGGCAAAGCGCAGTATTGCGCCGGCCAGGATCGGCGTCGCTACCATCAGGCCCCGTTGCTGTGCACTCAATTGCAGGTCGGCTGCGATTTGCACCGCCAGTGGGCCGAGCAGGTACCAGACCATGAAGCTCAGGTCGAAATACAGGAACGCGGCGAACAGCGTGGGCACATGCCCGGATTTCCAGAAGCTGGTACTCATTGAACACCTCACTTGGCAACGCAACGGAACGAAAAAGACGCCGCTACCCGGTCCACGGCTGTGGAAGGGTGAGCGACGTCTTTGTCGGGATTTAAGTGGGGCAACCGCCGTTGGCTACCGGTGATGGGCAAGGTGTTCATCAATCGCGCGGGCCGCCTGGGGCTATCACTTCCCGCGAGCCGTTGCTGTTCATCGGGGTGACCACGCCGGCCATCTCCATTGCCTCGATCATGCGTGCGGCACGGTTGTAGCC
>NZ_JAPFCE010000060.1:0-31104 GCF_026240895.1 Pseudomonas sp. DCB_AW | reverse complement strand
GAAGAGGCCATTGCAGCCGAAGATAATCTCTAGCCTTACCGGCCTCTTCGCAGCACAAGGCTGCTCCTACAGGTATTGCACTGGCCTTGAAAGCTGCGCAATCCCTGTGGGCGCGGGCAATAAATCTGCTGAATACCCAACCAAACCCCCGCTCCAGCCCCTGTCCATCAGGGTTGTTGCTTTTTGTCGTAGTCTTTTACAGCCCTATGGTGCCCATCATCTTCAAATGCGCTGCATTACCCGCTAGTCTCGCAAACATCCGTACCGCCGTTGTCTTCCCTTCAGAACGAGCCGGCCATGACAGATCTGTCCCGTACGCATGGATTCGCCAGCCAGGCCCTAGGCCTGCTGGACGGGCGTTTCTTCCGGCCGCCGCTGCCGGACGGCCATGTGCCGCGTGCGCGGTTGTGTCAGCGTTTGCACGCCGGCCTCAATGGGCGGTTGCTGCTGGTCAACGCACCGGCGGGCTTTGGCAAAAGCTCGCTGGCCATCGAATTCTGCGAATCCCTGCCGGAGCACTGGCGCAGCCTTTGGCTTGGCCTGAGCCAGCGCGATGCCGACCCCGGCCGTTTTCTCGAGCGGCTGCTCGAAGGCCTGCAGCAGTACTGCCCTGCATTGGGTGGACAAGCCATGGGCCTGCTGAAAATGCGCCAGCGCCACCAGCCCTTCGCGTTCGAGGAGTGGATCGACGGCCTGCTCGATGAACTCGCCCAATACCTGCAAGCCGATACGCCTCTGCTGTTGGTGCTGGACGATTACCATTTGGCCCAAGGGCCCGTACTCGACCGCTGCCTGCAGTTTTTCCTCAATCACTTGCCCAGTGGCCTGGTGCTGTTGATCACCAGCCGCCAGCGCCCGGACTGGCACCTGGCGCGCCTGCGCCTGTCGCGGCAACTGGTCGAACTCAACGAGCAAGAGCTGCGGCTGACACCCGACGAGTCACTGGCGGTAATCGGCCGCCAACCCACCGGCTTGCGCGGCCAGGCGCTGGATAACCTGATCCAGCGCAGTGACGGCTGGGTGGCCGGGCTGCGCTTCTGGCAGTTGGCAGCCAGCGAGTCCGGTGATGAGCAGGCTTTGCCCCACGCACTGCACGGTGGCGAGGGGTTGATACGCGACTACTTGCTGGAAGAAGTCATCGAGATCCTGCCGGCCGACGTGCAGGCCTTTCTCTACGACACGGCGTGCCAGGAGCGCTTCTGTGCCCAGCTGTGCGATGCCCTGCGCGACCGCCAGGACAGCGCCGATATCCTGCGCTTCCTGCAGGCCCATCAAGTGTTTCTGGTGCCTCTGGACGAGCACGGCCACTGGTTTCGTTACCATCACCTGTTCTCCGACCTGCTGCGAAGCCGCCAGGCCAGCGAACCGCCAGCGCGCCTGCACCTGCGTGCGTGCCGCTGGTTCGAGGCCCAGGGTTTGCTGGACGAGGCGGTTGAGCAGGCGCTGCGGGCCGGCCACCTGGACGTGGCGGCTGACCTGGTGCAGAGCCTCTCCGAGGAGCAACTGCTGGCCGAGCAGAACGTGGGCATGTTGCTGCGCTGGAAGATGGATCTGCCCGACAGCTTGCTGATCAGCACGCCGCGCCTGATCGTGCTGTACAGCTGGGCGTTGGGGCTGGCGTGCCAGCTGGATGCGGCCGAAGAACTGGCAAGCTACCTCAGCCGTTTTCTGCCTGCGCCCTCGGCGACCGCACAGAAGTCCATGCTGGCCCAGTGGCTGGCCCTGAGTGGGGTGATCGCGCGGGGTCGGGGGGATCGCGCGCGTACCCTGGCCTACTGTGGCGAAGCCTTGCAAAGCTTGCCGTGCAAGCGCTACGGCCAGCGCTTGGTGTGCCTGTCGACACTGTCCAACCTGGCCATCACCGATGCCGACTTCTGGCATGCACGCGGCTGGAACCGCGAAGCCCTGGAGCTGGCCCAGCGCGTCGGCAACCCGCTGTTCGAAGCCCTGGCTCATTACGATCGAGCACGGGTGCTGCATGCCCGGGGTGAAGTGTTGCGGGCGCTGGACGAAGTGCGCCAGGGTCTGCAGCGCCTGCAGGGGCTGTCGGGGCAGCGGTTGTACGCCGTTCGGGCCAGGCTGACGCTCTACGAGGGTTACCTGCTGGTGTCGCGCCTGCAATCAGCCCAAGGCCGTGCGCGCTTGCGTGCGGGGCTTGGCGAAGCGCGTGCCTGCCGGGACATCAGCGTGCTGATCGGCCATTGCGTCATTGCCACGCTCGATGGCCGCGAGGGCCACTTCGCCGAAGGGTTCGCCGAGCTGGCCGAGGCGGAGCGGCTGATGCACATCTGGGATGTTCCACCGATCTACTACCTGGCCATGATTACCCTGGTGAAGTGCGAACTGTGGCTGGCACAGGGGCGCACCGATCTCGCCGAATCCTGGTTGCTGCGGCTGGGGCAGACCTACGGTGGCGAGCAACCGGCAGCCGCGCCGGAGTTCCACCCGCTATTACCCCTGCATATCGAACTGCAGCAGGCATTGCTCGAGCGTATCCAGTTGCGCACCGAGGCGTCGGTTCAGCGCCTGTCAGGGCTGGTCGAACGTGGCGTGGCCAGTGGCGGCATGCTGCTGGCCGTCAGTGCACTGTGCCAGTGGCTCGCCCTGCTGCTCGCTGAAGGCCGAGACGCGCAGGCTGCCGGGCTGCTGCCAAAGGCACTCGAGGCCGCCCAAGGCGGTGTCCTGCAACCGTTCCAACCCTTGCTCGAAAAACACCCGCAGTGGCTGCACGAGCAGCTTGCAGCGCGCTCGGCTTGCCCGGTCCAGGTCGAACTGCTCAAGCGCCTGCCTCCGTTACCTGCCGTCAGCAGTGGCAGTGGCGAGGCATTGAGTGGGCGGGAGCGGGCTGTGCTTGAGCTGATCGCCCAAGGCTGTTCCAACCAGCAGATCAGCGAACGGCTGTTCATCTCGCTGCACACCGTGAAGACCCATGCCAGCCATATCAACAGCAAACTGGGCGTCGAGCGCCGCACCCAGGCGGTGGCCAAAGCGAAGGCGCTGGGCCTGCTGGTCTGACAGTAGCCGCACCAGGGGTTTGCCCGCTAAAGTAATGGCTTGAGGCTATTACTGGACCGTTGTTTAGCGCGCTGCGTGCTCTATCCTCATCTTTCCCGGCCGGCTGCCGATATAGCATTCGGTGGTATGCATCGCCTTGCGCGATTTTTCAATCATCCCAATACAGGTCGTGTTGATGCTGCAGTACGGGCAAAAGAGCTTTCTGATCGTCGACGACTTTACCGACTTTCGTACGTCGACCCGTTCCATGTTGCGCGAACTGGGTGTGCGCGACGTGGACACGGCCGACAGCGGCGAGCAGGCGCTGCGCATGTGTGCGCAGAAGCGTTATGACTTCATCCTGCAGGATTTCCACCTGGGCGACGGCAAGAAGAACGGCCAGCAGGTGCTTGAGGACCTGATCCTCGACAAGCACATCAGCCATGAATGCGTGTTCATCATGGTGACCGCCGAGAGCAGCCAGGCCATCGTCCTCAGTGCCATCGAGCATGAGCCCGATGCCTACCTGACCAAGCCGTTCAACCGGGTGGGCCTGGCCCAGCGCGTCGAGAAGCTGTTCCAGCGCAAGACCTTGCTCAAGCCGATCCTCCAGGCGCTGGACCGCGGCCGCCCGGCCGAAGTCCTGGCAGCATGTGCCGAGCTGTGCAAGAAGGACCCGCGTTTCGCCCCCCTGTGCCTGCGCTACCGCGCCGATGCCTTGCGCGGGCTCAATCGCTTCGACGAGCTGGAAAAGTTTCTCAAGGCCATCCTCGCCAGCCGCCCGCAGCCGTGGGTGTATTCGGCGCTGGGCAGCTTGATGCACAAGCGTGGCCAGAATGCCCAGGCCCAGGGTGTGTATGAACAGGCCCTGAAAGCCTTCCCGATCATGCCGGGCCTGTACGACGGCATGGCTGAAGTGCTGGTGGCGCAGGGCGAAACCAAGCGCGCGCAGAACATGCTGGAAGAAGCGGTGCGCCTGTCGCCGCTGTCGGTACGCCGGCAGTCCACGCTGGGCAAGCTGGCGCTGGGCAACGAAGATTTCGAAAGTGCCTCCAAGGCGTTCCGCCATGCCGTGAACCAGGGGCAGAGCTCGCGCTACAAGGATGCCGAGAACAACCTTGGCCTGGTTCAGGCGCTGATGAACAAAAACGCAGGTTTTGGCCTGGACGCCCGTACCCGCGTCGAGATCAACACCGTGCTCAGTGAAGTGGCCAAGGAATACCCTGAAGATCAGGGCCTGCAGGTACGCGCCCGCATGATGAAGGCCGCCAGCCTGCAGCAGGCCGGCGATGCCGAGACGGCCGCCAAGCTCACCGAGCAGGCCATGCAGCGTCTGGACAAGATGGAGCAGTTTTTCTCGGTCGATGCCGCGTTGACGGTGGCGGCTCAGCTGCAGGCGTCAGGGCAGGAAGCGGCCGCGCTCGGCGTGCTCAAAAGCTGCGTTGAAAGTTACGGCGACGACCCCAAAGTGATGCAGAGGGTGGCCAAGCTGACGGATGATCCGGCGGTGCTCAATGCGATCACCGAGGCCGTCACCCTCAACCGCCAGGGAGTGCGTAGTTACCAGGGAGGTCAGCTCGACGAAGCGCTGCAGTTGTTCCGCAAGGCCTTGGCCTTGCAACCCAAGAACATCAGCATCGCCCTCAACACCGCCCAGGCGCTGCTGCGCATCGGGGGGGATGACCCACAGCCTGCGATCATGCAGGAATGCCGCGACGCCTTGACCAGCGTGGCCGGCATCCCTGCCAGCGACAACCGCTATGACCGCTATGGCAAACTGCACATCCGAGTGTTCGGCGCATGAATCAAGACAATCAGGGGCTGGATTTTTCCACGGTGATCGCCTCCACCGTGCACGACCTCAAGAACTCCCTGTCCGCGCTGATCCAGTCCCATGACCAGTGGCTGGCGCGCTTGCCTGAAGAGTTGCGCGGCGGCACCGAGCAAGGGGTGATGGAACATGAGTTCCGGCACCTCAACGGTATGCTGGTGCAACTGCTGGGGCTGTACAAACTGGGCGTGAACCAGCTGCCGGTGTGCCCGGACTACCATGAGCTGGATGACTTCATCGAAGCCCAACTGGCCGCCCACCAAGAAGTGCTCAAGCACAACGACATCCTCGCCACCTGGCGCATCGACACCGACAACCCGCTGGGCTTCTTCGACCGCGAGCTGGTGGCATCGGTGATCGCCAACGTGATTACCAATGCCACCCGGTTTGCCGGGCATGCGTTGTTGATCAGCATCGAGGAAGAGGCGAATCAACTGGTCATCTGCGTCAACGATGACGGCCCGGGTTATCCACAGCGCATGCTCGAGCGCCAGGAAGAGTTCATCCAGGGCATCGATTCACACAGTGGCAGTACGGGCCTGGGCCTGTATTTCGCTGCGCGGATCGCGGCGCTGCATGAGAGCGATGGGGTGAGGGGACGGATTGAAATTTCCAATGGCGGGTCGCTGGGGGGCGGGTTGTTCAGGTTGTTCTTGCCGTAAAACAGCATGGCAAGTGGGTGCAGGACACAATTCTGAGGCGCCTATGAGAACGAGCGCCGCCTGCGCGGCGCTTCGCAGCACAAGGCTGCTCCTACACTTGTTTCGGGCCAATTATTCCTGAGCCATTGGCGCGTGGCCCCTGACCGCCCACCTCAATATCGTGTCGAATCAACAAAGGCGGTCGCGCGCCAACATTACAGGCCTCACTGGCCCGAAACAGGTGTAGGAGCAGCCTTGTGCTGCGAAGCGCCGCGCGGGCGGCGCTCGATTTCGAAAACATCCAATACCGCCAGTCTTGCACCTGGCAGGCACAGCGCAATATCTTGTAAACCACCAGGAGCCACCTCGACTTGAAGGCGAGTGAGATCCTCAATGTTATTGAGATACACAATGAACCAAGCCCCACCCACCCTCATCCGCGAAACCTTCCCCGTAGGTCCCCTACAGTGCAACTGCACCTTGATCGGCGACCCATTGACCAAAAAGGCCATCGTCGTCGACCCAGGCGGTGACCCGGACAAGATCCTCGCGCGCCTGCAGGCCCATGGCTTGACCCTGGTGAGCATCATTCACACCCACGCGCACTTCGATCACTTCCTCGCCTCGGGCAAGCTCAAGGAGCTGACCGGCGCGACGCTGCACCTGCACAAGGACGACCAGTCGCTGTGGGACAACCTGGAGATGCAATGCCAGATGTTCGGCGTGCCCTACACCCCGGTGCCGCCGCCAGATCGCTGGTTGAGTGATGACGAGGCGCTGGCCTGTGGTTGTGGCGTGGCCTTGCACACCCCAGGGCACACGCCGGGTTCGATGAGTTTCTGGTTTGCCGATGCCAAGCTGCTGATTGCCGGCGACACCCTGTTCCGTCGCGGTATTGGCCGCACCGATTTGTGGGGTGGCGATCAGCGGGCTATCGTTCGTTCGATCAAGGAGCGGCTGTACCGGCTGGATGAAGAGGCCATCGTGGTCACCGGCCACGGGCCAGACACCCGCCTGGGTGACGAGATGCGCGAGAACCCGTTCGTGCGGGCATGAACCTGCATGAAATGGTGTTCATGGAATTTTTTGCCGTCTGGGCAATCCAAGGCTGGCATAGATCCATTCGCGGTCTGCCGCATTTATGAATTTCAGTAGGAGCTTGTCCATGTTCACCATGCGTCGTCTGATTATCGTCGCAACCGCCGCTGCCCTGATGACGGGCTGCGCCAGCCAGAACCCGTACGACAACCAGGGTCAGGCGCAGGGCTCCACGGGGATGAGCAAGACCGCCAAGTACGGCGGCCTGGGCGCGCTGGCCGGTGCCATCGCCGGCGCCGCCATCGACCACAACAACCGCGGTAAAGGCGCACTGATCGGCGCTGCCGCAGTGGGTGCCGCCGCCGCAGGCTACGGCTACTACGCCGACAAGCAGGAAGCCGAACTGCGCGCGCAAATGGCCAATACCGGCGTCGAAGTGCAGCGCCAGGGTGACCAGATCAAGCTGATCATGCCCGGCAACATCACCTTCGCCACCGACTCGGCCAACATCGCGCCTAGCTTCTACTCGCCGCTGAACAACCTGGCCGGCTCGTTCAAGCAGTTCAACCAGAACACCATCGAAGTGGTTGGCTTTACCGACAGCACCGGCAGCCGCCAGCACAACATGGACCTGTCCCAGCGCCGTGCGCAAGCGGTCAGCACCTACCTGACTTCGCAGGGTGTCGATGCTTCGCGTATTTCGGCGCGTGGCATGGGCCCGGACCAGCCGATCGCCAGCAATGCCGATGCTAACGGCCGTGCGCAAAACCGTCGTGTCGAGGTCAACCTGAAGCCGATTCCTGGCCAGCAGTATGACCAGGGCCAAGTTCAGCAGTAAGGCAATAAAACAGGGGCTGCACAGCAGCCCCTGGATTCAGCGTACGACGCTGGCCTGGATCGCCGTCAGGGCGATGGTATGGACGATGTCATCCACCTGAGCCCCCCGCGGCAAATCGTTCACCGGCTTACGCAAACCCTGCAGCATCGGCCCCAGGCTGACCCCATCGGCGCTGCGCTGCACCGCTTTGTGCGTGGTGTTGCCGGTATTCAGATCAGGGAACACGAACACCGTGGCGCGCCCGGCAACCGGGCTGTTCGGTGCCAGCTCGCGGGCGATGGCCGGGTTGGCCGCCGCGTCATACTGCAAGGGCCCATCGATCAGCAGATCGTGCGCGGCGCCCTGCGCCAAGCGGGTCGCTTCACGCACCTTGTCGACTTCTTCATCGCTCGCCGAATCGCTTGAATAACTGATCATCGCCACCCGCGGCGCGATGCCGAAGGTGTGTGCCGATTCGGCGCTCTGCTGGGCAATTTCTGCCAGTTCAGCGGCACTTGGGTGCGGGTTCATCACGCAGTCGCCGTACACCAGCACCTGCTCGGGGAACAGCATGAAGAATACCGAGGACACCAGGCTGGCACCTGGCGCGGTCTTGATCAGCTGCAGGGCAGGGCGGATGGTGTTGGCGGTGGAGTGCACCAGGCCCGACACCAGGCCGTCGACTTCATCCAGGGCCAACATCATGGTGCCGATCACCACCGGGTCTTCCAGCTGCTGCTCAGCCATCGGGGCGTTGAGGTTCTTGCTCTTGCGCAGGTTGACCATCGGTTCGACATAGCGCCCGCGAATCAACTCAGGGTCGAGTATCTCCAGGTCCGCAGGCAAGGTAATGCCCTGCGCACGGGCGACCGCTTCGACTTCTTCCGGCTTGGCCAGCAGCACGCAACGCGCAATGCCACGGGCCTGGCAGATCGCTGCCGCCTGTACCAGCAGCGGTTCGGCGCCTTCTGGCAGGACGATGCGTTTGTTGGCCTGTTGCGCGCGCTGGATCAGTTGGTAGCGGAACACCGCAGGCGACAGGCGCAACTCGCGTGGTGTGCCGCAGCGCTGGTGCAACCAGGCAGCGTCGAGGTGGCTGGCGACAAAGTCGGTGATGAATTCGGCACGTTCGCGGTCATCCACCGGGATCTCGCGGTTCAGCGAATTGAGCTGGTTGGCCGTGTCGTACGAACCCGTACTCACCGACAGAATCGGCAGGCCGGCCTGCAAGGCGCCGCGGCACAAGCCGAGGATGCGTGCGTCGGGCTTGCTGTCACTGGTCAGCAGCAGGCCGGCCAGGGGCACGCCATTGATCGCCGCCAGGCTTACGGCAAGGATGATGTCGTCGCGGTCACCCGGGGTCACCACCAAGGTGCCAGGGGTGAGCAGCGGCACGGTGTTGGCCACCGTGCGCGCACAAATGATGATCTTGCTCATGCGCCGCTGCTCGTAATCGCCCGCGTTGAGCACTTGGGCCCCCAGCAGGTCGGCCACGTCGCGGGTGCGTGGGGCATTCAGCTCGGGCTGGTAAGGGATGCAGCCGAGCAGGCGGAAGTCGTTGCCGCGCAGAAGTGGCGAGTGTTCGCGCAGGCGGGTGGCGAAGTCCGCCATGCTTTCGTCGGTGCGCACCTTGTTGAGGATCACCCCCAGCACTTTCGGGTCGCGGGGGCCGCCGAACAGCTGGGCCTGCAGCTCGACGCGGCCGGACAGCTCGCTGAGTACCTCGTTTTCGGGCGCCGAAACCAGTATCACCTCGGCATCCAGGCTCTTGGCCAGGTGCAGGTTGACCCGCGCCGCGTAACTGGCGTGGCGGGTAGGCACCATGCCTTCGACCACGACCACGTCATTGCCGATGCAGGCTTGCTGGTAGAGGCGGATGATTTCCTCCAGCAGCTCGTCCAGCTGGCCATCGCCGAGCATGCGCTCGACGTGGGCCAGGCTCAGCGGCATGGGCGGTTTGATACCGTGGGTGCGTGCGACCAGTTCGGTGGAGCGTTCCGGGCCGGTGTCACCTGGGTGGGGCTGGGCGATCGGCTTGAAAAAGCCGACCTTCAGGCCTGCGCGCTCAAGGGTGCGTACCAGGCCGAGGCTGATCGACGTCAGGCCGACACCAAAGTCGGTCGGCGCTATGAAAAAAGTTTGCATGCGTGCTTCTCGAATTAAAGCGGTGCAAGGAATCAACGGCCAAGGGTAGCGCTATCGGCTGCCTGTGCACACCAGCCACACGCGAAAGCCTCGCCGATGCGCTGTTGGCGCTGCTCGGCATCGAGCACCCAAGGGCGCGCTTGCCAGGGCGGTTGGTGACGAAGGTGCTGGGTGTGGCCGCACGACAACTCGACCACCCAGTGGCCTTCTTCGTCCTGATGGAAGCCAGTGATCCGACTGATGGGCTGTTCCTCGGCCGAGGCGCGTTCGCAATCGGGCGATGGCTTGGTTACACTTGTCCGCTCTACATACTTTTGCAAAAGGTCTTGCCCCATGCTGATCGCCGCCAACAAGGCTGTCTCCATCGACTATACCCTGACCAACGACGCCGGGGAGACCATCGACAGCTCCGCCGGTGGCGCGCCGCTGGTTTACCTGCACGGTGCCGGCAACATCATCCCGGGCCTGGAAAAGGCCCTGGAAGGCAAGCAGGCCGGTGACGAGCTGAACGTTTCCATCGAGCCAGAAGATGCCTACGGTGAATACCTGGCCGAGCTGGTCAGCACCCTGAACCGCAGCCTGTTCGAAGGCGTCGACGAGCTGGAAGTCGGCATGCAGTTCCACGCGTCGGCGCCGGATGGCCAGATGCAGATCGTCACCATTCGCGACATCGACGGCGACGACGTCACCGTTGACGGCAACCACCCGCTGGCCGGCCAGCGCCTGACCTTCCAGGTCAAGGTTGTCGACGTGCGTGACGCCAGCGAAGAAGAAATCGCGCACCGTCACATCCACGGTGAAGGTGGCCATCACCACTGATTTTCTGCGCTAAGCTCAGAGAGTCGCCAGGCGCTCGGGCAAGCCGATTTGCCTTCCCAACGGGAGGTGGACGGCTTGGACGAGCGCTTTTTTATTGGGCGGATTTCGCCCTGCGGCCATCGGGAACCTGAGAGGGGATTACATCATGAGTGCTTTTCACGACCTGAAATTGGAGGCGCTGAACGGCGGGGAACTGCCCCTCGCACCGTTCAAGGGCCAAGTGGTGCTGGTGGTCAATGTTGCCTCCAAGTGTGGCCTGACGCCGCAATACGCTTCGCTGGAGACGCTGCATCAGCAATTCAAGGGCAAAGGCTTCAGCGTTTTGGGGCTGCCGTGCAACCAGTTTGCCGGCCAGGAGCCCGGCAGCGAGAAAGAGATCCAGGAGTTCTGCAGCCTCAACTATGGTGTCAGCTTCCCGCTGGGCGCCAAGCTTGAGGTCAACGGGGCGCACCGCCATTCGCTGTATCGCCTGCTGGCAGGGGAAGGTGCTGAGTTCCCCGGCGACATCAGCTGGAACTTCGAAAAGTTTCTGGTGGGCAAGGATGGGCGCGTGCTGGCGCGTTTCTCGCCGCGCACTGCGCCGGATGATCCAGCCGTGGTTCAGGCCATCGAGAAGGCGCTGGGCTGAAACATGGGCGCGCGCGGCGGCTGAAGGTCAGCCGCGATGCGCTGTCGAACCTGGCTTGATCGCCAGTGCAGCACCTGAAGCTTTTTGCGTGTCGCCTGTGCGTTGTTTGCAAGCACTGCACAGGTAGGTTTCGAACTGCTCGACAATCGCCGGCCAGCCCTGTCGGCTGGCGTGCTGCCGTGCGTTCAGGCGCACCCGGCGCAGGGTTTCTTCCTCTTCCAGTAGCCAGCAAGCGGCATCGATGAAGGCCGCCTGGTCGCCGGGCATCGCCAACGCACCGCTATGGCCATGCCGAATGTGCTGAGCAGCCGCTGCCTCATCATAGGCGACCACCGCCAAGCCTGAGGCCATGCCTTCGAGCACCACATTGCCAAAGGTTTCGGTCAGGCTCGGGAACAGGAACAGGTCACCGCTGGCATAGTGCTCGGCCAGCACCTCGCCCCGCTGGGCACCACAGAACACGGCATCAGGCACCTGCTGCTGCAAGGTGGCGCGCTGTGGGCCGTCACCGACCACGATCAGGCGCAAGCGCTTGTGTGGATAAGTCTTCTGCAGGGTGTCCAGGCACGGTCGCAGTACCCCTAGGTTTTTTTCCGCCGCCAGCCGGCCGACATGCAGCACGGCGATATCGTCCGGCCCGACCCCCCAGCTTTCGCGCAGCGCCTGGCTGCGCCGGGCCGGGTTGAACAGGCAGGCGTCGACGCCACGGGCCAACAGGTCCAGGCGCTCGAAACCACGACGCTCCAGCTCCAGGCGCTGGCTGACGCTGGGCACCAGGGTGACTGCCGTGCGGCGATGGAACCAGCGCAGGTAATGGGTGAGCAGGCGTGCCAGCAAGCCCAAGCCATACTGGCCGGAATACTGCGGGAAGTTGGTATGGAACCCGCTGACCACCGGCACCCCCAGGCGCCGTGCCGCACGCAATGCGCTCAACCCCAAAGGCCCCTCGGTGGCGATGTACAGCACGTCCGGTCGCTGCCTGCGCCAACGGCGCAATAGCCGGTGCATCGACACTTCGCCCCATTGCAGGCCGGGGTAGCCGGGCAAGGCCCAACCGCGGCACAGCATCAACTGCTGATCGTTGTGCGCAGGCTCCTCGCCGGCTTGGCGGGGGCGGACGATCTCGATGTCATGCCCGCGTTGGCGCAACCCTTCGCTGAGGCGGCCAAGGGTGTTGGCGACACCGTTGATCTCGGGTGGGAAGGTTTCGCTGACGAGGGTGATGCGTAGGGCGGGTGTATTCATGACAAAAAGTTTCCGCTTGCATCATTGCGCCGATGTGACGGCCTTGTGACGTGCAAATGACGCCTGATTGCCGGCTGTTTCAATTGTGTGAATATTTGCGTGGGCGGCGCTCAAGAACCTGGCAGTGGCAGCCGATGAAGATGCATTCGATTACGTGCTGCGCTCCAGGAGAGCGGTGATGTTCAACAACAAGCTCAAGCAAGAAATCCAGCAGTTGCGCGAAGACCTGCTGTCGGTCGAACAGGTCAAGTGCAGCCTCGACAGCGAGATGCTGGTGCTCCAACTCGACCCCCAGGGACGGATCGAGATGGTCAACGGCAACTTCGAGAGCGAGATGCTCTACCGTGCCGACCAATTGCTTGGACGCAAACTCGAGGACATTGTCCCGCCCCACGTGAAGTCGCTCGACTTCTACCAACGCATGAAAAGCGCGATCAGCCGGGGCGAGCACCTCAACGGGGCGTTCCGCCTGCTGCGCGGCAATGGCCAGGAAGCCTGGTTGCGCTCGATTCTGCAGCCGGTCAAGAACAGCGAAGGGCGCATCAAGTATTTCACCCTGCACTCGAGCGACCTCACCCGCACCATCGAGACCTCCCGTGAGCACGAAAGCCTGATCAAGGCCCTGATGCGCTCTACCGCAGTCATCGAATTTGGCCTTGATGGCACCATCCTGACCGCCAATGAACGGTTTCTGACGTCGGTCGGTTATCGCCTTGAACAGATACGCGGCAAGCATCACCGTATTTTCTGCGAACCCGAAGAGGCCAATTCGTCGGGCTATCAGGCGTTCTGGGACAAGCTGCGCCGTGGCGAATACGTGGCTGAGCGCTTCAAGCGTATCGATGCCCATGGCCGGGTAATCTGGCTGGAAGCGTCCTACAACCCGATCTTCGACGCCCATGATGTGCTGTACAAAGTGGTCAAGTTCGCCACCGTGATCACCGACCAGGTCAACCAGGAGCAGGCGGTTGCCGAAGCGGCGGACATCGCCTTCAACACCTCGCTGAGCACTGACGCCAGCGCGCGCAAGGCCACCGACGTAGTCACGCAGACGGTAAATGTCATGCGTGGCCTGGAGTCGTCGATGCAAAACGCCGCCGAGGGCATTCAGGCGTTGGACACCCAGTCGCGGGTGATCGGCTCGATCATCAAGACCATCAGTGACATTGCCGGGCAGACCAACCTGCTGGCGCTCAACGCTGCCATCGAGGCGGCCCGGGCGGGCGAGCAGGGGCGTGGTTTTGCCGTGGTCGCCGACGAAGTGCGCCAGCTGGCCTCGCGTACCAGCACGGCCACCGAAGAGATTGCCCGGGTGGTGCAGCAGAACGAGCAATTGGCCCAGGCTGCGGTGGCGATCATCGACACCAGCAAGCGCCAGGCCGAGCAGGGGCTGTCGTTGGCCGATGAAACCGGCAACGTGATCGTCGAAATCCAGGAGGGGGCGAAGCGGGTGGTGGATGTAGTGGGGCAGTTTTCCAGCCGGCTCGGTCAATGACGGTAGGAGCAGCCTTGTGCTGCGAAGAGGCCGGTACTAGCCACAGACAGGTATTGTCAGTAATGGCCTCTTCGCAGCGCAAGGCTGCTCCTACACAGGGCTGCGTTTGGATTTAGTCGCGTTCACGCACCCAGAACAACGTAGCCCCCGCCACTGCGGCCGGCATCATCAGTACGTTCACCACCGGCACCATCAGCGCCAGGTAGGTGATGCCGCCAAAGCCCAGCGACTGCCAGCGCTTCTGGCGCAACCAGGCGAGCATGTCCTGCCAGCTCATCTTGTTGTTGTCCGCCGGGTAGTCGATGTACTGGATAGCCATCATCCACACACCAAAGATCAGCCACAGCGGCGCGGCGACCACGTTGACCACCGGGATCAGCGACAGGATGAACAGGCCGATGGCCCGTGGCAGGAAGTAACCCAGCTTGCGCATCTCGCGGCCAAAGGTACGCGGCACCATGGCCACCAGCTCGGCCCAGCTGAAGGCAGGGAAGTTGTCTTGGCCGCGCACCACCACTTCGACCTTCTCGGCCAGAAAACCGTTGAACGGCGCCGCGATGACGTTGGCCACCAGGGTAAAGGTGAAGAACACCATCAGCACCACCAAGGCGACGAACAGTGGCCACAGAATGTAGGTGAGGAAGCTCAACCAGCTGGGCAGGGTTGGCATCAGGGCGTCGACCCAGACACTGAACTGATGGCCGGCAAAGTAGATCAGGCCACCAAACAGCAGCAGGTTGACCGCCAGGGGCAACAGCACGAACAACCGCAGGTTCGGGCTCAGCACCAGTTTCAGGCCTTCGCGCAGGTACTGGGGGCCAGAGAGGACAGGGGCTTGCATCGAGACACTCCGAACAGAAGGAAAACGCGCTGACCTTACCGAGTTTGTCGCGCCGACGAAAGGCGGCCGATGTTGGCGAAATCGGCTGTAACAAAAGCGCCAGTGCGTTTTTCGTGAATGAAATTGCTGGATAGACAATGCCTATGAGGTGGATTGTCGAAGGATATTTCCTTAATCTTTGCGACCTCGCTACAGTGCGCTCAACTTTTAGGTTTTGGATCGACGCGTAGTAGCCTTCCCCAAGGTTGCGTGGGTCCTTTTTAAATTCCAGCTGGCACCGCCGGCACACCGATGCTGGCCCCGTGCGGCCGGCTCGACAGGAGTTCGACATGTCTGAAGTACGTCATTCGCGCGTCATCATCCTCGGTTCCGGCCCTGCCGGTTACAGCGCCGCAGTCTATGCCGCCCGTGCCAACCTCAAGCCACTGCTGATCACTGGCATGCAGGCCGGTGGCCAGCTGACCACCACCACCGAAGTCGACAACTGGCCGGGCGACCCCCATGGCCTGACCGGCCCAGCCCTGATGCAGCGCATGCAAGAGCACGCCGAGCGCTTTGAGACCGAGATCGTCTTCGACCACATCAACGCTGTCGACCTGGCCAACAAGCCGTTCACCCTGCAGGGTGACAGTGGCACTTATACCTGCGACGCACTGATCGTTGCCACCGGCGCCAGCGCTCGTTACCTGGGCCTGCCGTCGGAAGAAACCTTCATGGGCAAGGGCGTTTCGGCCTGCGCTACCTGTGACGGCTTCTTCTACCGCAACAAGCCGGTAGCGGTCGTCGGCGGCGGCAACACTGCCGTTGAAGAGGCTCTGTACCTGGCCAACATCGCCAGCAAAGTGACCCTGGTTCACCGCCGCGAAACCTTCCGCGCCGAGAAGATCCTGGTCGACAAGCTGAATGCCCGTGTGGCCGAAGGCAAAATCGAGCTCAAGCTCAATGCCACCCTGGACGAAGTGCTGGGTGACAACATGGGTGTGACCGGTGCGCGCCTGAAGAACAACGATGGCAGCAGCGATGAAATCAAGGTCGACGGCGTGTTCATCGCCATTGGCCACACCCCGAACACCTCGCTGTTCGAAGGCCAGCTGACCCTCAAGGACGGCTACCTGGTGGTCAACGGCGGCCGCGAAGGCAACGCCACTGCCACCAACGTCGAAGGTGTGTTCGCTGCGGGCGACGTGGCGGACCACGTTTACCGTCAGGCCATTACCTCGGCCGGCGCAGGCTGCATGGCCGCACTGGACGTCGAGCGCTACCTGGACGGCCTGGCCAACGCCGCGTTCTGATCCACGCCCGGAAAAAGCCGGCCATTTGGCCGGTTTTTTTATGCCTGAGATTTGCTGCGCCTGTGCGGCCCTCTTCGCGGGTAAACCCGCTCCCACAGGGGGCGCACATTACTCAAGCCTGCGGTGATCCTGTGGGAGCGGGTTTACCCGTGAAGAGGGCGGTACAAGCACCGCGTCCTCTCAGAGGCTCAAACGCATCGACAGGTCTACGGCCTTCACATCCTTGGTCATCGCACCAATGGAGATGTAGTCGACGCCGGTCTCCCACAGGGGGCGCACATTACTCAAGCCTGCGGTGATCCTGTGGGAGCGGGTTTACCCGCGAAGAGGGCGGTACAAGCACCGCGTCCTCTCAGAGGCTCAAACGCATCGACAGGTCTACGGCCTTCACATCCTTGGTCATCGCACCAATGGAGATGTAGTCGACGCCGGTCTCGGCAATCACCCGCAAGGTGCTCTCGTTGACGCCGCCGCTGGCCTCGAGTTTGGCCTTGCCCGCAGTGATGTGCACCGCTTCGCGCATTTCGTCCAGGGTCAGCTCGTCGAGCATGACGATATCCGCACCCGCATTCAGCGCCTGGCGCAGTTCATCCAGGCTTTCCACCTCGATTTCCACCGGCTTGCCAGGGGCGATGCGGTGCGCTGCCGCCACTGCCTCGGCCACGCCGCCGCTGGCGGCGATGTGGTTTTCCTTGATCAGGAAGGCATCGTAAAGGCCGATGCGGTGGTTGTCGCAACCGCCACAGGTGACCGCGTATTTCTGCGCCAGGCGCAGGCCGGGAAGGGTCTTGCGGGTGTCTAGCAGGCGCACTTGGGTACCTGCGACCAAGTCGGCCAGAAAGCGTGCGCGCGTGGCGACGCCCGACAGCATCTGCAGGAAGTTGAGCGCGCTGCGCTCACCACTGAGCAGCGAGCGTGCCGGGCCTTCCAGGTGGAACAGCGGCTGGTTGGCCAGCGCGCGGTCGCCATCGGCCACTTGCCAGTGCACCGCCACCCGCGGGTCGAGCTGGCGGAACACGGCGTCGACCCAGGCGGTGCCAGCGATCACGCAGTCCTCGCGGGTAATGATGGTCGCCTTGGCCAGGCGTTCGGCCGGGATCAACTGCGCGGTGATATCGCCACTGCCGATGTCCTCCAACAGTGCACGGCGCACGTTGGCTTCGATTTCAGCGGTCAGGTCGGCGAGGCGTAGGTTCGGCATGGTCGGCTCCACAAGCTAGATGCCCGCGATTATAGGGCAGGGGAGCGGTGTGTACAGGGCCATGGCCGGTGACCTTTGGTCGGCCCGTCTGAGCATCTGGCCGAATACAGGGTCATTTCCCAGCAAGCGAAACGGCGCTGGCAGCTGTCCGTTTTTTTGCCGATAATAGTGACCAGTATTTGGCGTCATAGCTTTGACGATTCTTTGCCCGTGGGGCAAGCAAGCCTGCAAGGAGTTAGGGATGCATAAAGAAGGCAAGGTGGTGCCCCTGGCGGCAGCCATCGACCGAGGGGCGCGCACGCCTCTGCCTTGCCTTCCGGTATTGCTCCTGCAAGTGCGCGACAAAGCCGCGCTGCAATTGCGCCAAGGCCTGCAGGCCTTGTTCGACAACACCGACGTCACCCTCTTCGAGATGGCCGACAAGGCCGCTGAGCGCTGCGACCAGAATCTGTATTTCGAAGCGATGCGCGACGTGCGCCTGAAGCGCAAGAGCATCGAGCGCGGTTTTCTCGACACCTTCCATCACACCTTCGCCAGCCTCGGCCGGGCAGACCCTCTGGGCGGCCTGGGTGAAGCGCAGGGTTCAGGCAACAAGGCGCAGCGCGAGCGTGCATCCGCCATCGACGGCATGGTCGCGCGGGTGCTCTCGCGAGACGGCCTTGCCCTGCAGCAACTGGGCTTGCGCTTGCAGGCATTGCTCGATCGCCCAGTGGGGGAGCAGCAAAACCCCGTGGGCCCCGCTGCGCTGTGCGGCTATTTCCTCGAAGCGGGCCGCAACCTGGGGGTCGGGCTGCGGGTCAAGCTGATCCTCTTGAAGCTGTTTGAACGCTACGTGTTGCGTGATGTGGAAGTGCTCTACGCAGAGGCTAACCAGCTGCTGGCCGCGGCCGGTGTGCTGCCCGAACTGCAGCCTGCGCCGCGTCGGCGCGCCGAGGATCGGTGCCTGAGCGCCGGGCGCCGGCCGTCCAGCTTGGAGGCGCAAGGGGCGCTGGGCGCGGACAGTGCCGGGCAAGCGTATTTTGCTTCACTGCAAACGCTTCTGGCCCCCGCGCGTGGGCAGATCGCGCCGCGATTGCAGCGGGTAGCCGCTGCCCAGCCGATCAGCACCGCCGACCTGCTGCGCCTGCTTTCGCACCTGCAGCACTATGTGCCCGCCACGCAGGCGGCGGATGACTTCGCGCTTGGCCAACAGATGGAACAACTCTTGTTGCGCGTCAGTGTGCGCAGTGGCACGCGTCGGCGCATCGCCACGGCCGATGAAGACATGATCAACCTGATCGGCCTGCTGTTCGATTTCATCCACAACGACGACAACTTGCCCGCCAGCCTACGGGCATTGATCGCGCGTTTGCACATCCCGCTGCTCAAGGTCGCGCTGCTCGACAAGGGGTTGTTCAGCCGCGCCAACCACCCGGCCCGGCGCTTGCTCAACGAGATCGCGGGTGCCGCGATCGGTTGGCAGAGCAGCGCCGAAGGGCTGCGCGACAGTTTGCATGTACGGGTGGAGCGTATCGTTCAGCGTCTGCTCAACGACTTCACCGATGACGCCTGCCTGTTCGCCGAGCTGCTCGACGAGTTTCTCGCCTTCAGCCAGGACGAGCGGCGCCGCCACGAGTTGCTCGAACAGCGTACCCGCGACGCCGAAGAGGGCCGCGCGCGAACCCTGCAGGCCCGCCAGCAGGTGCAGCAGGTGCTCAACCAGCGTCTGCGCGGGCGGGTGCTGCCGCACGTGGTGGTGCAGATGCTGGTGCAGGCCTGGAGCCAGGTGCTGCTGCTGGCGTGGCTCAAGCAGGGCGAAGGGTCCGAGGCATGGCGCAACGGCCTGGCCACCCTGGACACGCTGCTCGCCAGTATCGCCCCGCACCATGACCCGCAGGCCTGTCAGCAACTGCTGCAACAGGTGCCCGGCCTGCTCAAGGCCTTGCGCGAAGGCCTGGCAGGCGTGGCGCTGGACTCCACCGCCACCCGTGACTTTTTCCAGCAGCTTGAGCAATTGCACCTGCGCGCTTGCTCGGCGTCCGAAGGGCACAGGGCCGATGACCCGCCCGTGCTGGACGAGGTGCTGGTGGACGAGGACATCGTGCTAGCGCTTGCCGAAGAGCCCGCCTGCGCCCCCCTGCACGTTGTCGACGGCAATGCCTCGGCATTGCGCCAGGTGCAGCGCCTGCGTATCGGCAGCTGGGTCGAGGTGTTCGATGAAGACGACCCATTGCGCTGCAAGCTGGTGGCGCGCATCGACAGCAACGATCGGCTGGTGTTCGCCAATCGCACGGGCATGAAAGTGCGTGAGTGGAACACCGGCAGCCTCGCCCAGGCGCTGCACCGGGGAGAGGTGCGGGTGCTCGATGACGGCGCGCTGTTCGAGCGGGCGCTGGAGTCGGTGCTCGAAGGGCTGCGGCAACAGCAGGTCCATTGAGTCATCATTACAATGATTCACATGCAAACGGCCGCGGACGCAGGGCATACTGCTGCTCTGTACCCGGCGTTTTTTCAGGATCTGCCCCATGC
Organism: Pseudomonas sp. DCB_AW; assembly: GCF_026240895.1. NCBI lineage: Bacteria > Pseudomonadati > Pseudomonadota > Gammaproteobacteria > Pseudomonadales > Pseudomonadaceae > Pseudomonas > Pseudomonas sp. DCB_AW. The sequence goes on along the minus strand of NZ_JAPFCE010000060.1, from coordinate 11,609 downwards.
AATTGGACCGTGCCACCGGCTGGTTCCACGGAATCACCCACTGCCCGTCGCCCAACTTCAACGCGCGCCCCGAGGGCGAGTCGATCTCCCTGCTGGTGATTCACAACATCAGCTTGCCGCCGGCGTGTTTCGGCACCGGCAAGGTTCAGGCATTCTTCCAGAACCGCCTGGACGCCCATGAACATCCCTATTTCCAGAGCATCTGCCACCTGACGGTTTCGGCGCACCTGTTCGTCGAGCGCGATGGCGCCGTCACCCAGTTCGTGTCGTTGCTCGACCGCGCCTGGCATGCCGGTGTCTCGTGCTTCGACGGGCGCGAGGGCTGCAACGACTTCTCCATCGGCATCGAACTCGAAGGCACTGACGACCTGCCATACACCGATGCCCAGTACACCACGCTGGCGCAGCTGACCCGGCAGATCCGCGACGCCTGGCCGGTCATCAGCCTTGAACGCATCCAGGGCCACAGCGACATAGCACCGGTGCGCAAGACCGACCCAGGCCCGGCCTTCGACTGGGGCCGCTATCGCCAAACCGTGAAGGATAACGAGGACAACTCATGAGTTTTCTGGTTTTGCTGTTGGCGCTGTGGGTCGAGAAATTCTCGGCACTGCGCCATCGAATACAGCGCGATGGTTTTTTCCTCGGTGAACTGGTGCGCCTGGAGCGCAGCGGCAAGGTGCAGCCGTGGTGGACGTTGGCCATTCTGGTGCTGGCGCCGGTAGCGGTGCTGGCCTTGCTGCTGCATGTGCTGGAGCCCGTCGCCTATGGCCTGCTGGCATTGCCGGTGCACCTGCTGGTGTTGATCTACAGCCTGGGCCGCGGCGATGCGAAAGCGGCGCTGGGGCCGTTTCGCGATGCCTGGCGGCGAGGTGACGATCAGGCCGCCCTGCACGTGGCCGAGCGCGACCTGGGCCTGGTGGCCGACGAGCCTCACAGCCTGCTGGTGAGGGTGCAGGGTTACCTGCTGTGGCAGGCCTACCAGAGCTTCTTCGCCGTGATCTTCTGGTATTTCGTGCTCGGCCCAGGCGCTGCCTTGGCCTATCGCCTGCTGGCGCTGTGCGGCGAGCACAGCAAGCAGCCCGCGCTCAAGGCGCGTGCCGAGCAACTGCGGCACATCATGGACTGGCTGCCGGTGCGGGTGATGGCCTTGAGCTTTGCGCTGGTCGGCAACTTCGTCGCGGTGACCCGCGTGATGCTGCACGAGCTCCTTAACTGGCACATCAGCGCCGGCCACCTGGTGGCCAGGGTTGGGCGCATTGCCGACGATATCCCCGAGGAAGAAGACAGCCAGCGTGGCCTAAGCCGGCTGGACAGCCTTTGGGAATTGCTGCTGCGCTGCGCGGTGCTGTGGTATGCCGGGTTTGCGTTGTGGACGGTGCTGGTCTGACCTCACCGCCGTAACACGCGCCCTGTAGGAGCAGCCTTGTGCTGCGAAGAGGCCAGTAGCACCACCCCTGAATCTTCGGGATGCAACTGGCCTCTTCGCAGCACAAGGCTGCTCCTACCGGGGCTTAACCATAAGTTACAAACCTCCGATTCGATCTGCGGTATACACGTGGCACTGTGCTACCCCGTAGAACAATAAGAATCCAAGGAGGTGCCCCGTGAAGCGTCTGCTTTATCCGGCCATCGCACTGATGAACCGGCTGAGCTTCGGTCAGAAGTTCAGCCTTGTCAGCGTCCTGTTTTTCCTGCCCATGCTGGTCATCAGCGGCTACCTGGTACGCGATGCGTACCAGCAGTTTCAGGCCACCCGCGCCGAGCTGCAGGGCATTGCCCCCCTGCGCGAAAGCCTGGCCCTGCGCGCAGGCTTCGAAGCCTTGGGCAGCCTCCTGCAGATCAATGCCGTGATCGGCCAGGCGGGCCAGGCCGGTGATGTTGAATCGCGTATTGCTGCGTTGCAGGGCAACGTGCAGGAGCATCTCCAGGCACTGCATAGCGACGACCCGCAGCTGGAAGCCAAGCGCGAGGACTTGGCCGATGCTTTTGCCCGCGCCCGCGAAGAGTCCTCGCTGCAGAACAAAACGGCGTTGTTCGACGCCTTGCTCGCCCAGGCCCAGGTGCTGACCCGCCTGGTGGCCAGCCAATCTGGCCTGAGCCAGGACAGCCAAACCTCGGTGCGGCAACTGAACGACCTGCTTGGTGTGGCGACGGCGCAGGTCACCCAGGCCCTGGCGGACGGGCAGGCGATGGGGGCCATTGCCCTTGGGCGTGGCTTCATGGATTCGTCCGGCAGCGCGCGCTTCGAAGATTTGCTGCAGCGCCTCGAGCGCCTGGCCACCGACTACGCACTGCGTTTGGAGGACGCCCTGGGCAGTGACCCCGCGGCCAAAGCGGCCCTGGCCAGCAGCGCCCAGGCCAGCCAGGCGACGGTCAGGCAGGCCGCCGCGTTATTCGAAACGCAGGTGGTGGTGGCCGAGACTTTGGACGCGCCCTGGCCTGCGTTCTATCAGCAAACCCATGAGCTGATGGGGCACACCTACCGCCTCAACGAGGCCATTCTCATGCACCTGCAGGGGCAACTGCAGGACCGGCTGGGCGAGCAACAGTGGCGCATGATCGGCCTGGTGGCGGTGCTGGCCGGTGTGTTCGCGCTGATTGTGTACCTGTACAGCGGGTTCTACGTCTCGACCCGGGCGACCCTGCGCCAGCTCGGCAAGGCGATGGGCAAGGTCGCCGACGGCGACATGACGGTCAGCTTCCAGGCCCGCAGCCGCGACGAGTTGGGCGAGCTGGGGCAAGGTTTCAGCAACACCGTGCAGCGTATCCGTGGCCTGATCGACCAGGTTGGCCGCACCGTGGTGGCCGTCGAAGAACAGGCCAGCCAAGTGTTGGCGGTGTCAGTGCGGAGCAACCAGGCGGTCAGTGGCCAGCGTGAGCAAATCGAGCAAGTGGCCACGGCCATGAACCAGATGAGCGCCACTGCCCAGGAGGTCGCACGCAGCGCGGCTTTGGCTGCCGATGGCGCGCAACAGGTCAACCAGGAAAGCGCCAGTGGCCGCGGCCTGGTGCAACGCCAGCAAGGCAGCATCGACCGGCTGGCTGCCGAGATCGACCAGAGCGTGGGGGCCATCAATCAGCTAGCCAGTGACAGCCAGGCCATCGGGCGGGTGCTTGAAGTGATCCGCAGCATTGCCGAGCAGACCAACCTGCTGGCACTCAACGCCGCGATCGAGGCCGCGCGCGCCGGGGAGCAAGGCCGAGGCTTCGCGGTGGTCGCCGATGAGGTGCGCACCTTGGCCAGGCGCACCCAGGACTCGACCGCAGAGATCGCGCAGATGATCCAGCGCTTGCAGGAGGGGGTCGCAGCGGCGGTCAGTGCCATGGGCAGCAGCCACCAGATGGCCGCTGGCACCGTCGATGAAACGCGACAGGTGCAGCAGGCGTTGGGCAATATTTTGGGTGCGGTGGGCAGTATCGTCGAGCAGAACCAGCAGATTGCCGCTGCCGTGGAGCAGCAGACCGCCGTGGCGCATGACATCGACCAGAACATCGTGGCGATCAACAGCGCCGCGCAGGACACCACCGAAGGAGCCTGCCAGACCGAGGAGGCTAGCCGGGCATTGTCTGCTCAGGTGGTGGAGTTGAAACGGTTGATCGGGGCGTTCAGGGTTTAATGAGGCTATCTCTGTAGGAGCAGGCTTGTGCTGCGAAGAGGCCGGTTTGGCTGTAGAGAGGCTGTGGCGGTAATGGCCTCTTCGCAGCGCAAGGCTGCTCCTACAGCGCTAGCGCCGGGGCAGTTAGCTACCAGCCAAATAACTCACAGGCATTCTTGCTGCTGGCGTCAGCCAACACGTCCACCTCTATGCCGATCACCTCAGCCAGCGCTGCGGCAATCTCCGGCAGGTGCTCCGGGCTATTACGCTGCCCGGGGTACATCACCGGGGCCATGTCTGGCGCGTCGGTCTCCAGCACTACGCTTTCCAGCGGCAGCCGGGCAAGGGTCTTGCGCAAGCGCACTGCCTGCGGCCAGGTAGCCGCCCCGCCAAGCCCCAGGCGGAAACCAAGCTTGATGTACTCGCGCGCCTCTTCATAGCTGCCTGCAAAGGCATGGATGACCCCAGCCCGGGCCGGCTTGTAGCGCTTGAGCGTGGCGATCACCTGGGCATGGCTACGGCGCACATGCAGCAAGGCCGGCAGCTCGAAATCGCAGGCCATCTGCAGTTGTGCTTCAAACAGCGCCTGCTGGCGATCCTTGTCCAATGCTTCCAGGTAGTAATCCAACCCGAACTCACCCACGGCGCACAGGCGCGGGTCGCCGCGCAGGCGCTCCAGCCAGTCGCGCAGCTGGGCAAGGTGCTCTGGGCGATGCTGGCCCAGGTAAACCGGATGCAAGCCCAGGGCAGCAGCCACACGCGTGTCGGCGCAGGCCAGGTCCCACACCCGCTGGAAATTCGCCTGATACACCCCCAGCACCACCATGCGTTCCACCCCGCGCGCCGCCGCATTGGCCAGCAGGCGCGAGCGGTCGGCGTCGAAGTCGGGGAAGTCCAGGTGGGTGTGGGTGTCGATCAGGCGCATGTTCAGGCCGCTGGGATACGTTGCTTGAAGGTTCGACCGATGGCGTGCACGCCGGGCTCGTAACGCTCTTCCTCGATGGCTGCCAGGGCCAGCTCTAGCGCAGTGGCAGCGATCAGCCCGTGCTGTTGGGCCATGGCGTTGACCGGAAGCGGCAGGAAGTCGAGCAACTGGTTGTCACCGAAGGTGCCCAACTGCAGCTGGCGCGAGTCGGCGGGGCGCGCCTGCAAGGTGTCGAACACGCCCTGCAGCAGCACGTAGGAGGTGGTTACCAGGGCATCCGGCAGGCCACCCTGTTCGTCGATCAGTTGCTGCATCAGGCGCTGACCGCATTCACGGCTGAACGCCTCCCCCTGATAACGGCGCACCTCACCTGCATAGCCTTGCAGGGCTTCGTCGAAGCCGCCGGCACGGGCCTGGCTGACTGAAAGCTCCGGGCGGGCGCCAATCAGGGCGATGCTGCGCGGGGCTGCGCTGAGCAGGCTGGCGGCCAGCTGACGGCTGGCGTCGCGATCATCGCTGATCACCGAGCAGAAGTGTGCGGGGTCCAGGCGACGGTCGATGGCGATCACCGGCAGGCCCTTGTCTTGCAGCTCACGGTAGCTGTCGTCTTCCACAGGCAAGCAGCTGGCGACGAACAGGGCATCGCAACGACGGGCGCGGAATAGTTGCTGCAGCTGGCGCTCGCTGTCCGGCTGGTCATCGCTGCTGGCAATCAGCAACTGATAGCCACGGGCCCGGGCGCCTTGCTCGAGCTGCTTGGCGATGCGGGCGTAGCTGGGGTTCTCCAGATCCGGGAGAATGAAGCCCAATGTGCGGGTATGTCGGCTGCGCAGGCCGGCGGCTTGCGGGTTGGGCGTGAAGCCATGGGCCTCGACCACTGCGCGCACGCGCTCGACAGTGCTGCTGCTGATGCGCTGCTGTTCGGCCTTGCCATTGATGACGTAGCTGGCAGTGGTCACGGACACACCGGCCAGACGGGCGATATCGCTGAGTTTCACCGAATTTTCCTTGTTATTACCGGGGCTGGCTGCGAGGCCAGACCGGATAGTTTGACCCGGAGCTGCGCTCGCGCGCAGACGACCATTGTCGCAATTGTCCGACAGGATGGGGCTTTTTCCTCGGGAGATTATCGAGTAACGTGGCCGCCTGGTCAGATTAATCGTTTCAGCTGCCAAATTTTCTGCCTCGGCTGCCATCTGCGCAAGGCTGTTCAACTGGCCATTTTCGACAACAATACCTCAGTGCCCCACCTGGGTACTGCAAAAGGAGAAGGGCATGCTCGAGCTCGCCACAGGGCAAATAGCCATGGGCCAGAAGGCCGCGGACAAGGCCGAGGCCTTGCGCCTGCTGGCAGATCAGCTGGTGGCCGACGGCCTGGTCGCCGAGGGCTACCTCGCAGGGCTGCAGGCCCGCGAGGCGCAAGGCTCGACCTTCCTCGGGCAGGGCATTGCCATCCCGCATGGCACGCCGCAGACCCGCGACCTGGTCCACACCACCGGTGTGCGCTTGCTGCAGTTCCCCGAAGGCGTGGACTGGGGCGATGGCCAAAGGGTCTACCTGGCCATTGGCATCGCCGCCCGTTCCGATGAACACCTGCGCCTGCTGCAATTGCTGACCCGTGCCCTGGGCGAGACCGACCTGGCCGAGGCGCTGCGCCGGGCCAGCTCTGCCGAAGCCTTGCTCAAACTGCTGCAAGGCGCGCCACAGGCGTTGGCGTTGGATGCGCAACTGGTTGGCTTGAACCTGCCCGCCGAAGATTTCGACGAGCTGGCCTGGCGTGGTGCGCGCCTGCTGCAGCGCGCCGGTTGCGTCGACAGTGGCTTTGCCGCCGTGCTGCAGCAGGCCGAGCCTTTGCCACTGGGCGAGGGCCTGTGGTGGCTGCACAGCGAGCGCCAGGTGCGCCAGCCGGGCCTGGCATTCATCACCCCGCAGCAACCGCTGCGCTATCGCGATCAGCCGCTCAACGGCCTGTTCTGCCTGGCCAGCCTCGGCGCCGCTCATCAGGCTTTGCTCGAGCGCTTGTGCGAAGTGCTGATCGAAGGGCGCGGGCAGATGCTCTACCAGGCCACCAGCAGCCGTGCGGTGCTGCAGGTGCTGGGCGGTGAGGCGCCGGCGGATTGGCCCAGCGCGCGCATCGTGTTGGCCAACCCCCATGGTTTGCATGCCCGCCCGGCCAAGGTGCTGGCGCAACTGGCCAAAGGCTTCGAGGGCGAAATCCGTGTGCGGCTGACCGACAGCGCGCAGCCAGCGGTGTCGGTCAAGAGCCTTAGCAAGCTGCTGAGCCTCGGCGCCCGCCGTGGCCAGGAGCTGGAACTGATTGCCGAACCGGCCATCGCCGCCGATGCCTTGCCAGCGCTGCTGGCGGCCATCGAAGCGGGCTTGGGCGAGGACGTCGAGCCGCTGCCACAAAGCTCCGCACCGCTAGCCAGCCTGCCGCTCGAAGTGCTTCAGGCACCCGCCGCAGGCAGCCGGATCCAGGGTGTAGGCGCGGCGCCTGGGATTGCCAGTGGCCCGGCGCACGTCTGCGTCGAGCGCGACATTGATTACCCCCTGCGCGGCGAATCCCTCGCCCAGGAACGGGCCAAGCTGCGCGAGGCCTTGGCAACGGTGAACAGCGAGCTGCACAACTTGGTGCAGCGCAGCGACAAGGCCATCGGCGAGATCTTCGTCACCCACCAAGAAATGCTCGCCGACCCGGCGTTGGCCGACGATGTCGAGCAGCGCCTGGCCCAGGGCGAAAGCGCCCCGGCGGCGTGGATGGCCGTGATCGAGGCGGCAGCCCGGCAGCAAGAGTCGCTGCATGACGCCTTGCTCGCCGAACGGGCCGCTGACCTGCGCGACATCGGCCGGCGCGTGCTGGCCCAGTTGTGCGGCGTGCAGGCGCAGGTCGAGCCCGAACAGCCCTATGTGCTGGTGATGACCGAGGTCGGCCCTTCCGATGTGGCCAGGCTGGACCCGAGCCGGGTCGCCGGTATCGTTACCGCCCAAGGCGGCGCGACGGCCCACAGCGCCATTGTCGCGCGTGCCCTGGGCATTCCGGCAGTGGTCGGCGCCGGTGCGTCGATTCTGCTGCTCGAGGCCGGCACGCCATTGCTGCTCGATGGGCAACGCGGTGTGGTCAGTGTTGCGCCAGCGGCCGCCGAGCTGCAGCGTGCCCTGGCCGAGCGCGACCAGCGCGAACAGCGCTTGCAGGCAGCCTGGGCCCATCGCCATGAACCGGCAGTCACCCGCGATGGCCATGCGGTCGAGGTTTTCGCCAACATCGGTGAGAGCAGCGGTATCGACAAGGTGGTGGAGCAGGGCGCGGAAGGTGTCGGGCTGCTGCGCACCGAACTGATTTTCATGGCCCACCCCCAGGCACCCGACGTCGCCACCCAAGAGGCCGAGTACCGCCGCGTGCTCGATGGCCTGGGTGGCCGGCCCCTGGTGGTGCGCACCCTGGATGTCGGCGGCGACAAGCCGCTGCCGTACTGGCCGATCGCTGCCGAAGACAACCCCTTCCTCGGCGTGCGCGGCGTGCGTTTGACGTTGCAGCGCCCGCAGGTCATGGAAGACCAGTTGCGCGCCTTGCTGCGCGCCGCTGACCAGCGCCCGCTGCGGATCATGTTCCCGATGGTCGGCCAGGTGCACGAATGGCGTGAAGCGCGGGCCATGGTCGAGCGCCTGCGTTTGGAAATCCCTGTGGCCGACCTGCAACTGGGGATCATGGTCGAGGTGCCCTCGGCAGCCCTGCTGGCGCCGCAGTTGGCCCGCGAAGTGGACTTCTTCAGCATCGGCACCAACGACCTGACCCAATACACCCTCGCCATCGACCGTGGCCACCCGAGCCTGTCGGCCCAGGCCGACGGCCTGCACCCGGCCGTATTGAGCCTGATCGACATGACCGTGCGCGCTGCCCATGCCGAAGGCAAGTGGGTGGGCGTGTGCGGTGAGCTGGCCGCCGACCCGCAGGCGGTGGCCGTGCTGCTTGGCCTGGATGTTGACGAGTTGAGCGTCGCCGCCCGCAGCATTGCCGAAGTCAAAGCCCTGGTTCGCCAGGTCGATCACCAAACGGCCCGCGCCCTGGCGCGCGAAGCCTTGCAACAAGACAGCGCCGCGGCGGTTCGCGCGCTGGTGGAGCGTTACTGATGGCCAAGATCCTCACCCTTACCCTGAACCCGGCGCTGGACATCACCATCAGCCTCGATACCTTGCGCCCGGGGCACGTCAACCGCAGCCAGGCCCAGCACAGCGATGCGGCGGGCAAAGGGCTGAACGTTGCCCAGGTCTTGGCCGACCTTGGCCACAGCGTCACCGTGGGCGGCTTTCTCGGGCAGGACAACCTGCAGCCGTTCGAGGCCTTGATCGCCTGGCGCGGCTTTGCCGATTGCTTTGTCCGCGTGCCGGGCGAAACGCGCAGCAACATCAAGCTGGTCGAAGCTGACGGCCGCGTGACCGATATCAACGGCCAGGGGCCAGAAGTCGATGAAGCCGCCCGTACCGCGTTGCTGCGGCGGCTGGAACAGATCGCCCCAGGGCATGACGCGGTAGTGGTGGCCGGCAGCCTGCCACGGGGTATCAGCCCCGAATGGTTCCGCCAGTTGCTCGAGCAACTCAAAGCTCAGGGCCTCAAGGTCGCCCTCGACAGCAGCGGCGAAGCCTTGCGCGTCGGCCTGCAAAGTGCGCCTTGGCTGGTCAAGCCCAACACCGAGGAATTGGGCGAGGTGCTGGGCCTGGCCGTACAAACCCCAGCGCAGCAACGCGCGGCTGCTGAGCGGCTGCTGGCCAGCGGTATCGAGCATGTGGTGGTGTCGGCCGGCGAACACGGCGTCAGCTGGTTCGCCCGCGACCTCGCCCTGCATGCCCAGCCGCCCACGGTGCGGGTGGCCAGTACCGTGGGTGCGGGGGATTCGCTGGTGGCTGGCATGGTCGACGGCCTGTTGCGTGGCGAGGCGCCGGCGCAGACCTTGAGCCGCGCTACCGCCATTGCCGCCCAGGCCGTGACCCAGGTCGGCTTTGGCATACGTGACCGCGAGCAACTGGCACGCCTTGAAGCCGGCGTGCAACTGACAGAACAACAAGAGGGTTGCCGATGAACATTGCCATTGTCACCGCCTGCCCCAACGGCCAGGTGTCCAGTGTGCTGAGCGCACGCTTGCTGGCGGCAGCTGCGCAGCGCCGTGGCTGGAGCACCCGTGTCGAGGTACAGGACGCCGAGCACCCCGAGCGGCAACTGACGGCGGCCCAGCTCGCCGAGGCCGATTGGGTACTGGTAGTCAGCACCGGGCCGATCGACCTGGCCCGCTTCGTCGGCAAGCGCGTGTACCAGAGCACGCCGTCCCAGGCCCTGGCCGACCGTGAGGGGTTCCTCGACGAGGCGGCGGCCAACGCCCAGCTGTTGGCGGATACGCCCGACAGCCCGGCAGCGTTGAGTGGCGCTGGCGTGCGGATTGTCGCCGTCACGGCGTGCCCGACCGGCGTCGCGCACACGTTCATGGCTGCCGAAGCCTTGCAGCAGGCCGCGCAGCAGCAGGGCTATCAACTCACCGTGGAGACCCAGGGCTCGGTGGGGGCACGCAACCCGCTGTCCGCCCAAGCCATCGCCGAAGCCGACGTGGTGCTGCTGGCCGCCGACATCGAAGTCCCCACCGCACGGTTTGCCGGCAAGCGCATTTACCGCTGCGGCACCGGCATCGCCCTCAAGCAGGCACGCGCCACCCTGGACAAGGCCCTGGCTGAAGGCAAGGTCGAGAACGCTGCAGATGCCGCGGCGGCCTCCGCTACCGGCAAGGGTGAAAAGACCGGCGTGTACAAGCACCTGCTCACTGGGGTGTCGTTCATGCTGCCGATGGTGGTGGCGGGTGGCCTGTTGATCGCCTTGTCGTTCGTGTTCGGCATTGAGGCCTACAAAGAGCCGGGCACCTTGCCGGCAGCGTTGATGCAGATCGGCGGCGAGGCGGCGTTCAAACTGATGGTGCCGCTGTTGGCCGGTTACATCGCCTGGTCCATCGCCGACCGCCCGGGCCTGGCGCCCGGCATGATCGGAGGGTTGCTGGCCAGCACCCTGGGCGCGGGCTTCATCGGCGGCATCATCGCCGGTTTTCTCGCCGGCTACAGCGCCAAGGCCATTGCCCGCTGGGCACGCTTGCCGAGCAGCCTGGAGGCGCTCAAGCCGATCCTGATCATTCCGCTGTTGGCCAGCTTGTTCACGGGCCTAGTGATGATCTACGTGGTTGGCCAGCCGGTGGCGGCCATGCTCGAAGGGCTGACACAGTTCCTCGACAGCATGGGCACCACCAATGCCATCCTGCTGGGGTTGGTACTCGGCGGCATGATGTGCGTCGACCTGGGCGGCCCGATCAACAAGGCCGCTTATGCGTTTTCGGTGGGCCTGCTGGCCTCGTCGAGCTATGCCCCCATGGCGGCGACCATGGCCGCTGGCATGGTGCCGCCCATCGGCCTGGGCATTGCCAGCTTCCTCGCCCGGCGCAAGTTCGCCCAAAGTGAACGCGAGGCGGGCAAGGCCGCGTTGGCACTGGGGCTGTGCTTCATCTCTGAAGGTGCCATCCCGTTTGCCGCCAAGGACCCGCTACGGGTGATCCCGGCGAGTGTCGCCGGGGGTGCCTTGACCGGTGCACTGTCGATGTACTTCGGCTGCAAGCTGATGGCGCCGCACGGTGGCCTGTTCGTGCTGCTGATCCCCAATGCCATCAACCATGCGTTGCTCTACCTGCTGGCGATTGTCGCCGGCAGCTTGCTGACGGCCGTGGTGTATGCGGTGATCAAGAAGAGCGAGCAAGTGGAACTGGCCGTCGCGCCGGTGAAAGGCTAGCCCCACCCAGCCGCGAACTGCGTAGGAGCAGCCTTGTGCTGCGAAGAGGCCATCACTGCCTAACAAAATGTTCAGCCATACCGGCCCTTTCGCAGCACAAGGCTGCTCCAACACGTCAAGCACAAGCCTGACTTCCGCATAGCACACGACAAAACCCCACCCACAAGTGGGCAGGGCCCATTCGCTGTTCGAGCTGCCAAGTGGTGGGGGGGGGGGGGGGGCGGGGGGGGGGGGGGTGGGGCGGCGGGGGCGGGGGGGGGGGCGGGGGGGGGGG